>CAISOV010000028.1 GCA_903887175.1 uncultured Micrococcales bacterium | reverse complement strand
CCAACATCTCACATAAATGACATTTGGGCATTGGTTGAAAAAGACGCCCCAAACAACACCGTTAGAGGTGCAGTTTTTGAACTTTTGGTCGGCTCAATATTGGTTGCCAACGGGGTTCGACCTTTTTATCTGCAGGCCGAAGTTAGCTTTGTCAACAATGCAAGATTTGACATTTTGTTGTGGGAAGACGGTCAGTATCCGATCTCGATTTCGCTCAAGACTTCACTTCGCGAGCGTTACAAACAGGCCGAACTGGAAGCTTGGGCGCTGAAAAGTGTCCACCGAAAGGCCGAAAATTGGCTTGTAACCATGAATAACGTCGAAGTTGACAGACGTCGAAGGCAACTTGAAAGCGCAAGTGAATACAGTTACTTGAACGGCCTCGTGCTCGCAAATGAGGCGGAATTCGACGAATTTATTGCCTATCTCAAAGCAAAAAGTTTTAGTGCAGTTAAGCCTTTTCCGCCCATGCTTAGTGAACATATCGTGGATATTTAGTCCTAAAAGGCGAATACGCCTTATTCGGGAAGAAGATAGTCGGCACTTGTTGCGCCTTCAGCCAAAGCGGCTTAGTCGAGGTCGCGCCACTGCACACCTGAGGTTTCCTCAGGGATGTCGGCTACTCCCTCAGCGATGATGCCGGCTGAGCCGTATCCGCTTGTTTCGATCTCGAAGTGACGAATCTCGGCCTGTAGGTCGCGCACTGCGCTGCGCAGGGCTCGCTCGCTGTCGAGGCCGGCAGCCTTAGCGCTGGCTACGACGGCAAGCAGGATTGCGCCGAGTTCATCCTCGCTGGTCACACTAAAGGCGCCTGGTTCGTCGGCGTCGAGAAGGTCAATCTTTTGGGCTTTGCCAAGAACTTTGTCGGCTAACGCGAGGGCTGGCAGGTTCTGGGGCACGCCATCGAGCACGCTCTGGCGCTCTGGCTTTTCGCGCTTCTTGTGGTCGTCCCAGTTGACCATGACTTCGTCGCCAGTGTTGGCCGCAAAGCGCTCGAGCTCTTCGGCAGTGCCAAACACGTGAGGGTGACGCCCGCGCATCTTTTTGTCGGTGAGAGCGGCGACATCCTCGATATCAAAAGGCTCGCCGAGGCTGCCGGTGGCTGCGAGGTCAGAGTGAAAAATAACCTGATAGAGCACGTCGCCGAGCTCTTCAAGAATGGCATCGCGATCGTTAGTTTCGATGGCCTCGATGAGCTCGTAGGTCTCTTCGAGCAGGTATTGGGTGAGGCTGGCGTGCGTCTGCTCGGCATCCCAAGGGCAACCACCAGGGGCGCGCAATTTGTGGGCAGTAGCAATGAGGGTGTCGAGGTTTGTCATGGGTTAAGTGTGGCATGGGTTTGCTGGCTGGAGGTTGCGACGGCGATTTGAATCGCCAGCCCGGCAATGAAAGTCGTAGAAAATGGCTCAAACTGCACACAAGCCCGTTGAGTGTGCTTTTTGCACTCGTTCACCTGATGAAGCGCCATTGGTGCTAACGCTTGACCAATATTTGCTTGTGCCCCAAATAGTGTTTGCTGACGAAAAAGCTTTTCTTGAAT
>CAISOV010000027.1 GCA_903887175.1 uncultured Micrococcales bacterium | reverse complement strand
TGGCCGAAGAAGACCCAGAGCTCTACATGGAGTACACCCTCACCCGCGAAAGCTTCAAGCGCCTCGATATAAAGCGAAAAAAGAACTAAGTGGTCGGGTTGACAGGATTCGAACCTGCGACCCCTTGACCCCCAGCCAAGTGCGCTACCAAACTGCGCTACAACCCGTTGCAAGAAATTCTAGAGCACAAGGCGTAGGCTAAAAACACCTAGGCATAGGCGCTTGGGTTACTTTGAGGAGCCAACCATGAGCAGTCAGTTCTTGAGTCAAACCAAATCGAGCCGCAACCGCCGAGGTTTGAGTTTGCTTGCGGTGTTGAGTGCATCGGTTTTGATCGGTTTGATGGGTGTTACTGCCACCCCAGCGCAGGCTGCCGGCCGTTTGATGGTTGCGGGTTATGAGCAGGGCGCGACCCCTTTTATTTCGATGGTCACTATCAAGAATGTGCCTCTGGCTAATGTTTCTAGCGTGGTTTTTGGTGTGCAATCTCGCCCGGCAACTGTTTCGGCGATGGTTGGGGCAACTTATTCGTTGAACTATTTGATTTCGCACGATTATGTCGATTTGGCTGCCAACACAATCACTGTGCCGGTTTATGGCCTTTATGACGGTTTTAGCAACACAGTGCATTTGCGGTTGCTTGGGCCTAAGAAATACATGCAAAACCTCACCGCCACTGTCGTGACCCAGTCATGGTGGGCTACCGGTGGCCCGCAATATCACGACCGTCAGGTTGTGGTGGCGCGCAAAGCTAACATCAAACTCGGATACTCCTTTTTCATGCTCAAGGCCTGGAGCGCCGGAGCACACCCGGTTGTTATGGACACCGACGGTTATGTGCGCTGGGTGGGCACAGCGGGCAATGGTCAGCAGGGTTCGACTTTTGCGGGCAACAACTTTTATGTGGGCGATGGCAGCAAGTTGCAGCGCATTGGCCTTGACGGCAATGTGACAACACTCAATGATTTGACTGCTGCTGGCTATAACGGTTATCACCACAACATTGACTTTGGGCGCGATGGTCTTTTGTTGCAACTCAATAAGGGCAGCCACGTTGAGAGCGACATTGTTGAGGTTAACCTGCAGGGCAAAACTTTGCGCACTTGGGACCTCGCCAAGATTTTGAGTGACACTATGACCGCCGGTGGCGATAACCCGAGCACATTTGTTGACACTTCAAAAGACTGGTTTCACAACAACTCGGCTACTTATTGGAAGGCCAAGGATGAGCTTGTGGTTTCGAGCCGTGAGAACTTTGTGATTGGCCTTGACTACAACACGGGTCAAGTTCGCTGGATTCTCGGTGACCCGACCAAGCTGTGGCACCAATATGCTTCGCTTAGCGCGTTGGCTTTGACTGTGCCTGCTGGCGGTCACTACCCTATCGGTGAACACGCGCTTTCGTTCACGAGCGATGGTCAGCTGATGCTTTTTGACAACGGCACCCCAAGCTATGCGCAGTCGCCAGCTGGCGACAGCCGTTCGGTCAGTCAGCCCCGACGTTACCGCCTTGACCTGACCGCTCGCACTGCGACCGAAACCTGGGCGTTTGCCCATGACCCTGCTATCAGCAGCCCGATCTGCTCGAGCATTTATCAGTCGGGCGCAAGTTTTCTAATCGACTATGCGAGCGAAAACTGGGGCAATGTGCGCCTAGTGGGCATTGACGCTAACGACAACATCGCGTTTGAATACTTCATGCCAGGCGCCAACTGGGATCGCGGCTGGAACGCGCTGCCGATTCACATCGAGTCGCTCAGCTATAAGTAACCAGCGCACCCGTATGTTAGGCGGTTTCTGGTGAGAGATGCTCGTGCACCGCGAGCCAGGCACCGTCGATGAGGGCGAACACTATGGTTTCGCGCTCGAGCACGGTGCTGACTTCGCCGCCGAATTCGATTGACGATTCGACGTTGTGACTAAAGACAGCTGCGTCGGCGCCGATTAGTTGAACAAGCTGATTCGTTGACTTGCAGCCGTGCACCTTGAAGCCGTCTTCGGCCTCCCATTTGGCCCAAAGCACCTCATAGGCGGCGCGTGAGTCGAGGCGTTCGCTGTGGGTATAAAACATGAAGCTGGCGTCGGGCGCAAAGCCGGCAAAGTAGGCCGCCGTGTTGTGCGCACCAAAATCGGCCACGATTTTGGCTGCCGCAGCCAAGACAGCTTCGACGGCGGCTGCCGCAGGGGCACCTGCGAAACTTGAGTTGTTCATAGTTATGCCTTTTTGGCCGCGGCGGTAGCTTTGGCCATTGTTGTGATTAGGTCATATGCCAGGTGGCAGGCGGCCAAAGCGGTTATTTGGGCATGGTCGTAGGGCGGTGAAACCTCAACGATGTCAGCGCCAAGCAGGTTTGTTGCATCGAGGGCGCGAACCAAACGCAACAACTCGCGGCTGCTCAAACCGCCGGCCTCGGGTGTGCCTGTGCCAGGAGCAAAGGCGGGGTCCATCACGTCAACGTCGATCGAAACATATACCGGTTTGCCAGCCACACGCCTGAGCATTTTGGCAATAATCGCCTCGGTGCCGAGGTCGTCAAAGTCTTCAGTGCGAATGATCTGAAAACCAAAAGTTGCATCGTCTGTTAGATCTTGCTTTGAATAGAGCGGGCCGCGAATGCCGACGTGCAAGCAAGACTCAAGGTCAAGCAGGCCTTCTTCGGCGGCTCTTCTAAACGGGGTGCCGTGGGTGTATGGCGCACCATAGTAGGTGTCCCACGTATCAAGGTGAGCGTCAAAGTGAATGACGGCAATCGGACCAAACTTTTTGTGTAGCGCACGCAGAATCGGCAGCGCAATCGTGTGGTCGCCACCCAGTGTCATTGGTTTGGCGCCAAAGTTCAAAATCTCGGTGATGCCAGCCTCAATGGTGGCAAGGGTCTCAAGAATGTCATAGGTGTTTAGGTTTAGATCGCCGGCGTCAACCACCTGCGCGAGCTCAAAAGGGTAGGCGTCTTGAGCCGGGTTATATGGGCGCAATAGGCGCGATGCTTCTCGAATGTGACTCGGGCCAAAACGAGCACCTGAGCGAAAGCTCGCGCCGGCGTCGAACGGCATGCCAATCACCGCAATGTCGGCGCTCTTCACTTCATCAATGCGAGGCAAACGCGCAAACGTTGGTGCGCCAGCAAAACGTGGCACTTGCGAGGCATCGACTTGACCAAGAGTTTCACCGGTAACGATTCGTGGAATTGGTTTTGTCATTGTGCGGGTGCTTGCCTTCGATTTTAAAGAGGATGCCCGCCGGCCCCGCCCGAAGGCGAAGCCGGCCGCACCTATTGCTGGTGTTGCTTATGTTTTGATGCTACTTGTTGGCGCGAATCGCCGCAGCCTTGGCCGCAGCTGAACCTGGGTTGTGTGCAACCTCTGGGGTTGCGCCTTTGCGCGATGGCACAAGGCGAGGGCCTTCAGGGCCAAACACATAGTCAGGTTCAGGCCAGATGAACAGTGACAAAAGATACAACACCGCAGCTACGGTGATTGCGCTCACCAAACTGAGGTCGATGCCGTTTGCAAAGTTCTTCCAAGGGCCATCTATAACTGGAGGATAGTTGGCGAACATGAGCCCAACACCGGCTGCAATAACCCAGCTGCCAAGTGCACGCCAGTTAACACCGGAGTTGAACCAATATTTGCCACCAATTTGTCCACGGTTGAATACCTGCAGGTCGCCTGCGTCATAGTAACCTCGGCGAACGAAGTATCCGATTGCCATAATGATCATCCACGGAGTGGTTGTGACCACGATTGCACCAATGAACGCGTTGACAGCACCAAGTAGGTCAAACGCCAAACGACCAACCAAGATGAACACGAAGGCTAGAGCACCAATCAAAATAGTTGCGCGCACACGTGACAGCCGCGGGAACACCGATGCAAAGTCTAGGCCGGTGCCATAAAGCGAGGTGGTTCCCGTTGAAAGACCACCAATGAAGGCGACGACGATGAGCAAGATTGCATACCAAAGCGGTGAGGCCTGAATCAAACCGACAACGTAGTCACTGTTGGTGATAAGCGTTGCGGTTGCAAGGCCAAACACAAACGGAATCAAAGTTGCAAGCTGAGCCCAGAGGGTCGCGAGCATGAGCTTAGAGTTTGGTGTGTCGCGCGGAATGTAACGCGACCAGTCACCAAGGAACGCGCCGAACGAAATCGGGTTACCCATAACCACCAGCGCGGCAAGAATGAAGGTCGGCCAAAAGTCAACAAGCGCAAGCTTGTCTGGCGCACCAGCAAAGTTAGGGTCAAAAGCGCCCCAGAATGCAACAATGGCAAGAATCATCAAGATCGAGTTGAAGATAACTGCAACCTTGTTCACCAGGAGCATGAACTGATAGCCAAACACAACAACAACGATCACGATGAATCCAATCACCGCATAGATGATGCTTGAAACCAGCGGGCTCTTTTCGATGCCAAACATGCGCGTCAATGCCCCCACAATGGCGTCGCCTGAAACCCAAACCGAGATCGAATAAAACGCAATCGCAGTGAGCAAGCTCAAGAACGAGCCAACAACGCGACCACGCACGCCCAAGAGGGCGCCCGAACTAACGGCGTTGTTAGTGCCGGTGCGTGGCCCAAAGATGCCCATAGGCATCAAGAACAAGGTGCCAACAAGCACGCCAACGACGGTAGCCGCTAGGGCCTGCCAAAACGATAGGCCAAAGAGAATCGGAAAAGTTCCAAGAAGAACGGTGGCAAAAGTGTTTGCTCCACCGAACTGAATTCTAAAAAGGTCAAAGGGCTTCGAGGTGCGGTCTGCATCGGGAATGGTGTCGACGCTGAACTGTTCAACCTCTGTTACTTTGGGCTTGGCGTTTAACGCCGTGCTACTTGCTTCACTCATGAAGTTTTCCAATCAGTAATAAATTGTGGGGGTAGCTTCAAAGCCCTGACTTCGACATTGAAGTTACTTGATTCTAAGCCTTAAGCGTTCACCCAGACGGCACATGTGGGCCCAAAGTGTTTGCCGTTGTGCAACAGTTATCTCATGCGAATCACCAAAATTGTTGACCTTTCACACCCGGTTGATGCCGAAACTCAGGTTTACCCTGGCGACCCGGTCGTGCGTTTCGAACCTCACAGCACTGTCGCCCGAGATGGTTTCAACCTGCTCACGGTTTCGATGGGTTCGCAGTCGGGCACCCACGTTGACGCCCCCTACCACTTTGACGAAAACACTGAGCGCATCGATGAGGTGCCTCTGGGTCATTTCATCGGGCGCGGAATCATCGTTGACCTGCGCGGCATTGCCCCTCGCACGCCCATCACCTGGGCTCTTATTGAGCCACAAGTTTCGGGCGCTGGCGCTGGTGACATCGTAATTTTTCACACCGGTTTCAGCCGTTTGTGGCAGAAATCCGAGTATTTTGACAACCCATTCTTAACTTCGGATGCCTGCCAGCACCTGCTCGATCAGGGAGTGCGAACTTTTGGCGTTGACTTTTTGAACATCGATGAAACCCCTGATGCCACGCACCCAGGAGGTGGCTTTGACAGCCATCACCTGATTGCCAAAGCTGGCGGAATCATCTGCGAGAACCTAACAAATCTCGAGGCAATCGACTTTGACGAGCCGCTGATTAGCATCTTGCCAATCAAGTTCACCGGGGCCGATGGGGCCCCGGTGCGTGCCGTGGCCTTGCAGCTCGGCTGAACTCGATGGCGCTAACACACCTAGCAGGGCTTGCATCCCTGCCCCCAACTAGCAAAACCCGTGCTCTTTCACGTGTGGCGTTGCTTATGAGCAACCCTATACCCAATCAAGGTTAATGAAGGTAAATTAGAACACTGCCCACCCCCACCAGCGCACAATGGCTTGAGCAACAGCTCAAAGTTAGTGAGCTTGGCACGCTAACACGTTTGGCAGA
>CAISOV010000026.1 GCA_903887175.1 uncultured Micrococcales bacterium | reverse complement strand
TTAACTACGACAGTTTTCAAGACTGTTCCGTTCGGCCGCTCCGGCACGCTTCCGTGCGACTATTCTAACCGAAAAGAAGGCTGTTTTGAAAACTCGGCTTTGGTTCTGGTTAGTCCTCTGAGAGCATGACCATTCCGCCAGAACGGAACTTTAGCACCGGGTTCTTTTGCCAAGCCTCGGTGGCGTCGTCGGCCTTCTTTGGATCTTTTGCATAGTCGTCAAGCATCTTGCCGAATGCTTCTGCGCTCTCGTGAATCATGCAGAAAACCCAAGCGCCGGCAAAGTCGCCGTAGCCACCCTCCCAGATGTCAACGTGCTTAACGCCCTCGGCTAGCTGAAGTTCTTTCCACTCCAAAAGACGCTGCTTCTGTTCGCGGCGGGTTTTGCCCTCTAGAGGTTCAACAACCCAGATCTCATTTATTGTTGCCATTCATAATCTCCTTGTTTGTCGATGAGGCGCAAAAGCCCGAACCAAGGCCCCATCTCGATTTGTTTAATGCGGTTTGGAAACCGGAACTCCCCACCCACAATCGAAACTCTATCGTCTGAAAATTCGAACCCGTGATAAACCTGTGACCCAATTAATTGAAATTCACTTGCCGTGCGCATTTGGCGTCGCGCAGGCAGGTCTAAGCTGTGGTTAATTGTTGCTGACAAAAAGGGGAACCAGAATGACTCACGAACTCGAGCAAATAGTAATCGACTCATTCAAAGCGCTAGACAGCATGAGCTTGCAGTCTTTTTATGAAAATCTTGCAGACGATGTTGAAACCGTCGACGAAATCACTCAAAAATGGAATCGTGGCAAAGCTGTCGTTGAGCAAAGCCTGAACGCGCTTCAAGGTGCAGTGACCGACATCAAATCTGAACTTTCAGACTTCAGCATCATCGAGGTTGGTGGCGATGGGGCCGTTGTTACCTGCCTGCTAAACCAAAGCTACGTCTATGAAGGCCAGTCGGTTTCAATCGTGGCACCGACAACCAACGTGTTTCGCAAAGACGCTGAGGGAACCTGGAAGTTCGTTCTAATGCACTCGATTCCTTTCGCCTAAAGACTACTTGACTCGAATCGTCGACCCTTTTTCTTTTGAATGAACCCATGAGAGTTGCCTCTGCCCAAGTGCTCATTGTGGGCGGCGACCCGGTTGGCAATCTAGAACGGGCTGTCGTGGCTGTGCGTGACGCAACAAAGTTGGGCGCTGATTTTGTGGTTCTACCCGAGTGTTCCAACTTTGGGTGGGCCGATTCATCCGCAATAAAAAATGCGGTTGAGGTTCAAGATGACCCGTTTGTGATTGGGTTGCAAAACCTGGCAAAAGAGCTTGGCATCTATATTGCAGTCGGCTTTGTTGAAAAACTTGCGGATGCACTCTTCAATTCCGCAGTTCTGATAGACGCTCAAGGTCAAATCGTGATTCACCATCGAAAAATCAATGAACTCGATTTTGCCAAAGAAATCTATTCAACTGGCTCTGATGTTTTTGCTGTCGACACGCCCTTCGGCAAAGTTGGTCTGATGATCTGTGCTGACGCACTAAGCGGGAACGACATGGTTGTTGAAAGACTCGTTGAGCTTGGCACCGATGTGATTTTGTCGCCAAGCGCCTGGGCTGTTCCGCCCACGCACGACAACACGGTCAACCCGTATGGCTCGCTTTGGGTCGATGCTTATCGCAAGGGTCTTGGTTCGAGCAAAAGTTGGATTGTAGCCACGAGCAACGTCGGGGTTATGACCGACAGTGTTTGGACTGGTTTCCCCTGCATCGGCAACTCGATTGCTATTGGTCCAGCTGCGAGTGATTTGATTGTGTCGCCGTTCGGACAATCGGCGGTTCACATTGAACTCATTGAGATTCGTCAAACACGGTAACAGTTAGTTAGCAGAGATTGCAGAGCTAGGCTTAGCAAGAGGCTGCCGACTGCCTGGGGATCAGGTTCAGATGCAAGACACTGCTAGCTCTTGAACCCAAGACCTCAATGAAAGTGTGATCAACTTTCGGGATCCGAAGGGGCGGTCGTTCGGCAGCCAGAAACCTAAGGGTCGAGTCTAAAAACCTTAAAAGTAAAAAACCCGGCTCTCGTGAGAAGAAACCGGGTTTCGTGCGCTTGGAGGGACTCGAACCCCCAACCTTCTGATCCGTAGTCAGATGCTCTATCCGTTGAGCTACAAACGCGTTGGGTCGATTTGGCTTTGTGGGCTAATCAACTTCATAAGTTTAGCGATATTCAAGGTGAACTACAACTTGCAGTTTTCAGCTTTGCTTGATGGGTTTTTGTTAGAGAAGTTGGGTCAACTCTTGTGCGCGAGTTGACCCAACATTTTCTAGCGGTTACTTCTTTGCTTTTTTAGCTGACTTGCCCTTAGCTTTGGCTTTAGCCTTGGCTTTGGTGCCTTTGCTTGTCGCTTTTTTGCTGCTCGTTGTTGCCTTGGACCCAGCTTTGGAACCAGCGTGGGTTGATGCTGAGTGAGCGCCAGCAGGCTTTGGGCTGTGGTGTCCGGCCGCAAAGCTCTGGGTAGTGCCACCAAGGATCAAGGCGCTTGCCAGAAGCGTTGCGAATACTGCTTTCTTCATTGGTATCTCCCTTCTTTTGCACAATTGTTGTGTGCAAGATTATTGAATACTTGCAACCATGTGAAAACCGTGTGGTCGACCTATGAGAACTTTATGAGTTACCTTGAGACGCTTCGAGGTTGATTGCCGTTCGAAGCCCACCCATAGGGCTCTTTGATAGTTTCACTGTTCCCCGGTGTCGGGCAACGATTGCCGCGATGATGCTTAACCCGAGTCCAGACCCGCCGGATTGTCTCGAACGTGAAGCGTCAAAGCGGTGGAATTGCTGCACCCCACCTTTGTAGCTAGCCTCAGGCAGCCCAGGTCCGGAATCATCGACCTGCAAGTGAACCCATCCGTTGCTTTCAAAAAGGTTGAAGGTGATTTCGCAAGCGTCTGGAACATACCTTGAGAGGTTCGAGATTAAGTTCGACATTAGCTGCTCGAGCAATGGCCTTGAACCATCGATAAAAAGTCCCTTAGCTACTGACGCCGTTATTTTTCGGTCCGGATGCAGAATCCTCAAGTCGTCGAAAGCGGCTTGCACCAGCTCACTGAAGTCAACACGTTGGGTTTCTGGCTCCTGTGTTTGCTCAAGCTCGGCCAGTAGTAACAGGTCGGCTATGAGCGATTGCATTTTGTGGATTTGATCTTCAACTCGAACCCGACTTCGTTGAATGACATCAGGATCAAGATTTTCGTTCCCAAAAAGCAACTCGGTATACCCGCGAATTAGTGTGAGTGGTGTCTTGAGTTCGTGGCTGGCATCTGCAATGAACTCTTTCATTTTTTGTTTGTTCAGACTCTCACTGGCTAGAGCCGTTTTTAGTGAGCCGATCATGCTGACCAATGAGTTATTCAAAGTGTCTAACTCAGATTTACCGTTGGCAATCTCGATTTCTACGTTGAAATTGCCATCGGCTATTTCTTTTGCCTTTGCCATCAAGTGATCGATGCGTTTTAAATCTTTGCGCGTCAAGAGCCATATCAGTAAGGCACCTAATGCCAAGGCAAAGCCGGTAACCAGAGCGAGTAACCAGATGTTGTTATTAGTGTTTCTAACCGATGCATCCAAGGAGGTTGCATAAACCACGAATTCTGAGTCAGGCATTTCGCTGGTTCTAAGACGATAGCTGCCTCCTTTTGACTGGCTGATTGTTATCGGTTGCTTCGCGGCAAGTCGAAGTTGGTGTATTTTTGGGATCGCCCTGACGATCGAGCTGACGTCACCCAAAACTGTGAAGTCCTTGTTAATCGAATAAAAGCCAACTTCAGTTTCTGACCCAATGGAATCTAAATTCAGCAATGCCGACCCGACCGGATCGCTCGATAGTTTTGAGGCCTGCGCCAACACATTCAAATTGCTGTCTATTTTAGAAAGTTCACCGGCCGAAGTGGCCACAACGGCGATTGCGCCCGAACCAATCGAGATCATTGCCGTGGCGATTGAGCAAGTCAGAATTAGCTTGGTTCTGAGGCGCATTTGCTAGTCAGACTTCGCACTGATCTGAAAACCTAGGCCGCGAATGGTCTTGATCCCTTGCCAGTCTGAGGTGTGAAGCTTCTTTCGCAAATAGGACACATACGTGCTTACGACGCTGGCATCAGCGCTAAAGCCAATGTTCCAGACCTGGTTTAGCAGAGTTGCCTTGGTCACCATTTTGCCTTCGCGAAGCATCAGAACTTTTAATAAGTTGAACTCTGTCGGAGATAATTCAACGAGCTTTTTATTCACGAAAACCTCGTGCCGTTCCTCATGGAGCTCGATTGGGCCGCAGGTTAGCACCTTGCTGCTTTCTTGTTGCTTCATTGTTCTGCGCAATACGGCAGCAACTCGCAGAGACAGCTCCTCGAGTCCAAAAGGTTTAGAAACGTAATCGTCGGCCCCAATTCGTAACGCCGAATTTATGTCGGGTCGTTCGTTTCGAGCGCTGAGCATGATAGCTGGGGTGTCATCGGGAACTGCCCTTAGTCGTTCAATAAACTCCAACCCATCCATGAATGGCATGTTTATGTCAGAAATTATCAAATCAAACTTGGAGTTCTTTGCAAGAGTCAAGGCAGAGCGACCGTCAAGAGCGGTTTCAACGTGATAACCCGCAAGGCGAAAAGAGTCACTTAGCATTTCGCATAGAGCGGGCTCGTCATCAACGATGAGCAACCTTGGCTTATCCATGGTTATAAATCTAGTTGTGGCAATTTGAAGCGGAATAAACTCTCAGTCAGATGGTGGCAAATTCATATGATCCTCACACGATTTTTGCCTGACAATGAGAAAAAGAAATCCTTTGAAAAGAATGAAAACTATGAAAATCAACAAATTGGCAGCAGTTTTTGGTTCGCTAGTAATAACGTTTGGGCTGACCCTTGGTTCAGCCTTGTCAGCTCAAGCAGTTAGCTCGGTGACTTTAAACACGACCAACAGCACTATCGTTTTGACCACAATCGGTTCGACAGACCAAAAGGCAATTGACACCGTCGCCGCCAGCAAACAAAACTATCAAGTCGCGCTAGACGCCTACAAAGTTGCTTCATCAAATGGCCAAGCTGTCAAACAAGCCTACAAAAAGGCAGTTCAAGCATGGCAAAAAATGAACAACTCTCAGAAGAAAGCCAAACAACAGATTGGCAAGACTTTCAAAGCGAGTGTGGCATTAGCAAAGGCGACATTCAGGCAGGCGATGGCAGCCTCTAACGCGGGTTCATCAAAGGCCGAGGCTAAAGCTGCTCGCGACGCAGCCATCGCAAGTGCAAGCGTGGCAAGAAACGAAGCTTTGGCTTCGATCACTTTTACAATCGCAAAGCCAGACAAACCGGGTAAGAAATAACCACCTAAATTTTCCTAAGGCAAAATGGGTCATGTCAATGGACATGACCCATTTTTGTTGGCGCTAGAGCTGAACTTCAACCTCGAAGGCTTGGCCGCTGTTTTCGAGCTCGATAACGCCAGGGGCGGCATCCGTGTTCATGCCGTGAAGAACGATGCGCAACGTGGTTCGAGCGTGGGCAGCAAAACCCGCACCGCTGACGCTACCGGTGATGGTCACTGTGTTGCCGGCCCGAGTGAGGGTGAGCTCTGTTCGCACAAAACCCTCGATGTTGGCGGCGAAGGTGAGGCCGTCGTCTTCTTGAACAAACGAGCTGAAGCTGCCGTCGGTGGTTGGCAAGTAGGCGTGAAGCTCAAGAACCGAAGGGTAGTGTTCGCGCGCCGACTTTGGCGCTTCGGCCCACATCGGCAAAATGGCGCCGGCGCGAACGAATACTGGAATGTTCTCGCTGGTCAGCTCGACGGTAATGGTCTCGCCTTCGGTGCCGTTGCCGGCGCTGAGAGACACGTCGCTATAAAAGTCGAACCATTCGCCGGCCGGCAGGTAAACCTCGCGCGCTTCGAGGCCAGCCTCAAGCACGGGTGCAACGAGTAGGTCGCGACCGAAGAGGTATTCGGTGTCGAGATCGCGCACGTTCGGGTCGGCTTGGTAGTCAAAGATGAGCGGGCGCTGAATCGGTTCACCAGTGAGGTTGTGCTTGACGAAAGCGCTATAAATGTATGGCAGCAGTCGGTAGCGCAGTTTGAGTGCCTCGCGGGTTATGTCGAGCACGTCTTCGCCGAATGACCAAGCGTATTGGTCAACGGTGTTGATCACGCTGTGGTTTCGGGCGAAAGGTGTCAGTGCGCCATATTGAATCCAGCGGGCGAAGAGTTCGGCGTTGCTGTCTTCAGCGAAACCGCCGATGTCAGCGCCAACAAACGACTGGCCCGAGAGGCCAAGCCCCGCGCCCATCGGAATGCTGACCCAGAGGTGATCCCAGCACGAGAAGTTGTCGCCCATCCAGTTGGCTGCATAACGTTGAATGCCTGGCGAACCAGCGCGCGAAAGCACGAAGGTTCGAAGCTCAGGCATGACCTCTTTGAGGCCGTCCACCGTGCCCATAGCCATTAGAGTGGCGTATTGGTTGTGAAACTTTTCGTGCTCAAACTTGCCATCGGTGAAACGCATTGCGCCAGGTTTGATGTTGCCGGTGGCTGGTTCGTTCATGTCGTTCCAAATTCCGGCTAGGCCGCTGCGAACGTGCTCGGCATTTAGTGCACCCCACCACTCGCGAGCTTCAGGTTTAGTGAAGTCAGGGAACAACGTGTCACCCGGCCAAACCTGACCAATGTAGTTGCCGCCGCCTGCGGTGCGGGCAAAGACGTCTTTTGCCACGCCGTCGTCATAGACCGCATAGCCTGGGTCATGCTTGACGCCTGGGTCGATGATTGTGATTACTCCGAGTTTGTCGGCGGCTAGTTCGGCGAGCATGGCACCAGGGTTGGGGAACAGTTCGTCGTTCCAGGTGAACACGCGGTAGCCATCCATGTAGTCAATGTCGAGCCACAAGGTGTCAAGTGGCACGTCGAGCTCACGGTGTTTAGCGGCCAGCTCAAGAACCTCAGCCTGCGTGTATTTGTGCCAACGGCACTGGTGATAGCCGAGTGCCCACATCGGCGGCAGTTCGGCGCGGCCGGTTAGCTCGGTGTATTTTTCGAGGATTCCCGCAATCGACGGCCCACCAAAAATGTATTCGGTGTACTGCCCACCGTCGAAGTGCATTTGGTATTCGCTGTGGCCGGTGAAGTCATAGTAGCCGCGATATGGGTTGTCAACGAACGAGCCCATGGCAGCCGAGGTGGCATCAGTCTGCGCATAGAAGAATGGAATCGAAATATAGAACGGGTCAAACTCGCTGCTGGTGTTGTCGCTGCGCGGGTCGTTCGCGGCATAATCCTTGGTGAACTCACCCGAGGCGTCAGGGCTCAGAACGTCGGTGTTCCAAAGGGTGAAGCTGCGCCCACGGCGGTTTTGGCGGCCAGCTTTTTCACCGAGACCATAAACCGCGTCGTTTGCGCCGATTTTGCGATAGATCGCAAAGGCGTCATTCAGGGTTTCAAACGCGCGAATGTTTCCGTGGGCGTCGCGAGCAGTCTCAACCACTGGTGTGCCGTCGGCGCGAAAAACGTCGATAAAAAATGGATTCAGGCCAACTACGACGCGCAGGTCGGCAGTGGTGATTGTCGCCTCGTTGTCGTTCACTTTGAACTCGAATGGCACGAGGTGCTCAGGCAGTGCGTGCCGCGCAGCCACCTCGGGGGTGAGGGCGTGACTGGGGGCTTCGTCGAAGATTCCGCCACGACTGATCTTGGCGCGAACTAAGTCACTGGCCACAATGTCAATGCGCAATAGCTCACCGTGAAGCTCGGCCAGCAGGCCACGCGCGGTCGCCGAAATCGAGCTCACCTTGGTGAACTTTAGATACTTATCGGTGTTGATCATGGCGGCCTTTCGTGGCACAGTGCGATGGGCTGTTTTAGTTTAGCGAAGGCTTATATTTATATTGAGGCAGGTCGAGGCGAAGGAGCCAAATGCGAAGGTTCATTCAGTTCAGGCAACCAAAAGCATCTCGACAAGAACTCATCATTTCGCTGCTGGGTGGGGTGTTAACAATCGGGGTTCTTATTTTGATTACCGATTTATCGAACCTTCCGCTGCTTTGGGCGCCTTTTGGAGGCACCTGCGTTTTGCTGTTTTCAGCTCACTCATCACCGTTTTCGCAGCCGATGAACGTGATCGGCGGGCACCTGCTTTCGGCAACTATTAGCTATGTTTTGCTCAGCTTTTTGCCTCACCAAACTTGGGCGCTGGCACTCACTGTTGGAATCACAATTGCTGCAATGCGGCTTGCGCGAGCCACTCACCCGCCCGCTGGCGCAAACCCAATCGTGATTTTTCTAACCAAAGACTCATGGATGCTAGTTTTGCCCACTCTGGCTCTGGGTGCTGTCGCCATCGTTTTGGTGGCATTCTTGGTGCACAAACTCGCTAACACGAAATACCCCATTTAGGCTTAGTTTATGAAATCACGTCGCGTCGTAGTCACCGGTGCAAGCTCTGGCATTGGCCAGGCAACTGCCCGCCTTTTTGCAAAGCACGGGTGGCAGGTGGTTGGCGTCGCACGCCGTGCCGACCGACTTGCCGCACTGGCTGCCGAGACCGGCATGCAAGTTTTTGTTGCTGACGTTACCGTGCAATCTCAAGTTGATGCATTGCGCGACTTTTTGTCGGCCAGTGGCCCGGTTCACGCGCTCGTCAACAACGCAGGCGGTGCGTTTGGCGCAGCATCGGTTGAAGATAGCGACCCTGCTGACTGGATCAAGATGTTTGACGTTAATGTGGTTGGCCTTCAGCGAGTCACCGCGGCACTTTTGCCTTTGTTGCGCTCAGCTGCTCGCGCCGATGGCCACGCCGACATCATGACTGTCACTTCAACCGCTGGGTTTATTTCTTATGAGGGTGGCGGTGGCTATAACGCCGCCAAGTTTGCAGCTCACGGAGTTGTAGGCACATTGCGCCTCGAACTAGCTGGCGAGCCGATTCGCGTGCTTGAAATCGCTCCTGGAATGGTCAAAACCGACGAGTTTGCGCTCAACCGCTTTGCTGGCGACGCCAGCAAGGTCGATGCCGTTTATGCGGGGGTCGAGAACCCACTCGTGGCCGAAGACATTGCCGAAGCAATCGTTCACGCGATTGAGTTGCCCGGGCATGTGAACCTCGACATGATTACGATTCGACCCGTGGCCCAAGCTGCCCAACACAAGTTGGTGCGCGGGCCGCTAAAGCCGCGCGACTAACAACAAAACCCCCAACAATGTTGGGGGTTTTGTCATGTCTGGTGCTTGGCCAAACTTACTGGCGGAGACGAGAGGATTTGAACCTCCGAAGGACTTTAGATCCTTACCTCATTAGCAGTGAGGCGCACTCGACCGGGCTATGCGACGTCTCCTCGAGCGTGTCTAGTTTAGTGCATTTGGGTAAACGCTCAAACCCCAGTTTGCAGGCTACTAGTTAGAGCAGGTTTTGTCGCTAGCGTGCGAACCGATGATGCTGTCAGGCAGTGGCGTTGGGCTTGGGCTCGCACCGGTCTTTGGCGCTAGGAACGCGGCTGGCTTTGCGCCGGTGGTTTGGCTGGCACCAGTCTTTGACATTGCTGACGGTGTTGGCGAGGCGCTCGGGCTTGGTTGCACAACGGCACCTTGGCCTCCGTTGGCTTTCGATAGAACTATCGGCTCATCGTTTTGGAGCTTTTGATAAATCAGAGCTGCAAGGCTTTCATTTGGTTTAACTCGACCTTGATATGGGGCAGGAAGCCCGCTGATTGAAGGCAGCTGCATAAACACCATTTTGTCGAGCGAAACATCTTTTAGCGCCCCCGCCAACGCGATGAGTGTATTTGGGTCTGACATGGTGCTGCTCAATGTCATGTTTCGAGCGGCCGCCGTTGCCAGGGTGTAAAGATAAACCGGATTACTGAGCACGCCTTGACTCTTAATTTTGCGCACGAGAGATGACAGGAACACCTGCTGGTTGCTGATGCGCGAAAGGTCGCTGCCGTCACCCACACCGTGACGGGTGCGCAAGAACTGAAGCGCGGCTCGCCCTTGCAACACCTGCTCACCGGCAGGTAGGAACGTGTGGGTGTAGGTGTCGTTAATTGGTTTAGTCAAACAAACCGAAACTCCACCAATGGCGTTAGACATTTCGATAACGCCGCTGAAGTTGATCATTGCTAGAAACGGAATCTTCAAACCGGTGATTGATTCCACCGTTTTGAGGGTGCAACCCGGGCCGCCGTTTGCGATTGTGGCATTGATTTGACCAAGACTTTGCGGCAAGTAGCCTGAACCGCCGCTGGTGCTTGGGCAGGCTGGCCACGGCACCATCAAGTCACGCGGAAAACTAAGTGCTACTGCATTTTTGCGGTCTTGTGAGATGTGCAACAAAATAATGACGTCAGCAAGGTTTGATGTGATGCCAGAACCGAAACCACCGCCCTGCCCTTTGCGGGTGTCAGAGCCGACCAAAAGAATATTGATTGGGCCTTTGATGTCGGCCGCAGAAATTTGGATTGCTTTGCCGTTGGCGTCTAGCAGCTGAATGCCGTGCGACTTAAGTTCATTAGCAATCTGCCAAGCGCTAACGCCTGTTATGACCACTGCTGAGCTGAGCACGAGTGCTAAAAACTTAAATAGCAAACCGGTGAATGCTTTAGCACGCGACTGAGCCTTAAGGGGCTGGTGGCGCGCAAAGGCGCGACGCAAGCGGTTTGGCTTGTTGCTGTGACTGCCAGTCAAATTGGAATCCTAAAAATAGTGTTAGGTCAAGTTTAAGAACTTCGTGACCATTTCGTAACCCTAATCAGCGAAATCAAAGGTTTTGGCTAAAGAGCATTCCTTCAAAACCAGCGAGCACCTGTGCGACGCCATCAGCCTCAACGGCAGCCGTAACCGCTGTTGCGTGCTCTTGCACGTCGTCTGGGGCTTGGCCCATTGCAAATGCGTAACCGCCGTTACCTTTTGCCCATTGGAACATGGCGATGTCGTTGCGACCGTCACCGATTGTTATCACCTGGTGAGGGGCTATTCCAAGTTCAAGTCGCTGCTTCTCAAGCGCGCTGGCTTTGGTCACGCCGCTCGGCGAAATATCAAGCCAGGCGGTGTATCCGATGGCATAAGTCACCGAATGCAAGCCCACGCCTGAAATAAGCCCTAAAAACTCGTCAACGTCGTGCTCGGGTGAAAGCACCACGACCCGTGAAACCGGGTGGTTCATCAACTCTTCTAATGGGGTCTCGAAGTTTTGCTCGCCTAGAGCATAGGTCGGAAAAGGTTTGTGAAAGCGATACGAGCCGTCGGCATCTTCAACGGCAAAGTGGGCATCGGGCAGCGTTGAGATCAACTGTTTAAGAACGTCACTTGGATCAAAAGTTATGACTTCGATCGGTCGATACCCGCGGGCATCGGTGTCTTCGATTTCAATTGTGACCGCACCATTTGAACACACACCGCGACCGGAGTCGAAACCAACCGACTTGATTACGGGTATCGCATTTGCCGCTGAACGCCCGGTCGCAATGATTACTTCGTGGCCAAGTTCTCGCACACGGTTTACTTCTTTAACAACTTCTGGCGAAAGGTATCCGTCGTCGTGCACAAGCGTGCCATCAATGTCGATGGCTATTAGCCAGCGGTTGTCACCCGAAACAGTTGTCATGGGCGAATAAACTCGTGGCCACCGAGGTACGGTCGAAGTGCCGCTGGAATGCGCACTGAGCCGTCGGCCTGCTGGTGGTTTTCAATGATTGCAACGAGCCAACGGGTTGTGGCTAGGGTGCCGTTGAGAGTTGCAACGGGGGCAGTCTTGCCAGTTTCGGTGCGATAGCGCACGTTTAGTCGACGAGCCTGAAAAGTTGTGCAGTTAGAAGTTGAGGTTAGCTCGCGATAAGTCTGTTGTGAAGGCACCCAGGCTTCAACGTCGAACTTTCTGGCGGCCGACGAGCCGAGGTCACCGGCTGCAGTGTCAATCACGCGATAAGGCAGTTCGCACTTTTGAAGCATTTCTTCTTGCCACGCCAAAAGCCGCGCATGTTCGGCTTCGGCCTCGTCGGGGTGAATGTAGGCAAACATTTCAAGTTTGTTGAACTGGTGCACTCGCAAAATTCCTGTGGTGTCTCGACCAGCTGAGCCGGCCTCGCGGCGGTAGCAAGTTGACCAGCCAGCATAACGCTTTGGCCCTTTTTCAAAGTCGATGATTTCATCGCGGTGATAGCCGGCGAGCGCAACTTCACTGGTGCCGGTTAGATACAGGTCATCGGCAGGTAGGTAATAGATCTCGTCGGCGTGCTGCCCCAAAAACCCGGTGCCTGCCATAATCTCTGGTCGAACCAGCGTTGGAGTGATCAGTGCCGTGAAACCGGCCGCAGCTGCTTGGTCGAGCGCCATGGTCATTAGTGCGATCTCGAGTCGGGCGCCCCAACCTTTTAGAAAATAGAAACGCGAACCCGAGATTTTGACACCGCGAGCGATGTCAATGATGTCTAGTTCTTCGCCGAGAGTCTGGTGGTCTTTTGCTTCAAAATCAAAACTAGGGTGCTGACCTACCTCGCGAACCACAACATAATCGTCTTCGCCACCGGTGGGCACACCTTCGACTACTACGTTTTCGATTTGCCACAAAACTGCGTCAAACTCGGCACCTGCGGCGCCGGCTTCGGCGTCGGCAGCCTTCACCGCTGCGGCCAAGTCTTGAGCCTGGGCAACCAGGGCGGCCTTTTGGTCTTTAGGTGCAGCGGCAACCTGTTTGCCAAAAGCATTTTGCTCGGCGCGCTTTGATTCAAAGTTCTGCAGGGCGGCGCGCGCTTTTGCGTCGGCCGCAACGGCCTGGTCAACGAGGGTTTCGTCGGCCTGGCGGGCACGCTGAGAAGCTTTGATTGCGTCGGGGTTTTCGCGCAAAAGGTTTAGGTCAATCACGCTTTCTAGGTTACCTGAGGCAGGTGACTATTAGGTGTCACAAACCTGCCCATAAACTCGGTTAGATTAGGCATGTGAGCAACGTGGCACATTCGGGGGAATACATTCAGCCCTCACCGATTCAAAGAGCCGCCGTGATTTATCGCGCCGACCGGGTTGAACGTGCCCGTCTTGAAAGCATCGTTGACCAAAGCTTGCAGAGCCTAAATTGGGCCGAGACTATTTGGTTGCCCACAGCCGACGAACTGCCCGGCCACAGTCAAGCGCAAGATGCCATTCGCCTCGGTGCTACCCAAATTCTTATAGTGGGCGGTGACGGCACGGTGCGGCACGTTTTGCAAGGTCTTTTTGAAAGCCCAGTCGATGCCGACAGCGTATCGATTGGCATTGTTCCGGTTGGCACCGGCAATGTTTTGGCGCGAAACCTGGGCATTCCGCTGAGTAACCTGCAGCAGGCAACCAGGCGAGCGCTGCTAGGTGAAGAACGACGCATCGACCTTGGGGTTGCACGTTTGAGCAACGAGAGCGACGAAGCCGATTCATCACAAGTTTTTTCGGTTATGGCCGGCGTTGGTTTAGACGCCAAGATTTTTGCCAACACTGACAAAATGTTGAAACGCCGTTTTGGTTGGGTTGCCTACATAGATGGTGGCATCAAAAGTTTGCCAGCGTTTTTTGAACGCATGTCGGTCTCAGTCAACGACGGGCCTATTCGCACTCTAAAAGTGCATTCGCTGATTGTTGGCAACTGCGGTTTGTTACCCGGCGGCATTTTGTTGATGCCAGATGCCTCAGTCGATGACGGCATTCTAGATATAGCTGCAGTTGGGCCCAGACGTTTTTGGAACTGGATGGCGTTTTGGTCAAAAGTTACTTGGCAAAACGGGGTTTTGCGCCGCATTCCCGCCGGTCGCAGATTAATGGATTCCACTGCGAACATAAAAACGCTCGAAAATTTGAGCGGACAAAAAATTGTCATTTCTTTAGAGCGCCCGGTGAACATGCAGCTTGACGGCGACCCAATCGGCACCGTAACATCCGTTGAGTTTGGGGTGCTGCCTGGCGCGCTTAGGGTGCGAACTTAGCCGCCGTGCTATTAGTGTTTGCGGCCGAGTTCGTTGATCCAAATTTCAGCAGCCGCGAAGGCGGTGTCTGAGTTATTGCCATTGTGAACCGAGGCTTCACGGTCTGCTCGAGGGTATGACCCTAAGAAGATCACGCGCGGGCTGAAGCGGTGCAACCCTTTTAAAGCCTCAGCTACCGCGGCGTCTGCCACGTGGCCTTCGGCATCTATGTTGAAGCGGTAGCGACCGAGCCTGTCGCCCACCGGGCGCGACTCGATGCGGGTGAGGTTAACGCCACGCGTGGCGAACTGTTCGAGCATTTCTAGCAGGGCACCGGGGCGGTCTTCGGGTAGTTCAACGATTACCGAAGTTTTATCGGCGCCAGTTGGTTCAGGCAGGTTGCCGGCTGTGGCGCCATGCAAAGCTATTTGAATGAAGCGGGTCTGAGCGTGATCGTATTCACCAATGTTTGAGGCCAAAACTTCAACCGGATAATGCCGAATGATTGAGGGTGCTGCGATTGCGGCATCGGCATTGCCCGGCTTGCCAGCACCGTCGAGGTTGGCAACTAGCTCAGCGGCCGCGGCCGCCGTTGAGGTTGTCGGCAAGTGAGCGTGGCCGGGCAGGTTGGCCTGCAGCCATTTGCGCGTTTGAGCATATGCCACGGGGTGAGTTGCTACGGTGTGCACGTCGGCAAGCTTGGTGCCGGGGCGAGCCACTAAATCAAAAGTCACAGCCACTAAATATTCGCCAACAATGCGAATCTTGGCGTCGGCGGCGAGCGCGTCTAGAGTTGCCGAAACGCCTCCTTCGATTGAGTTTTCAACAGGAATGACTGCACCAACCGAGCGGCCCTCAAGAACGTCATCAATTGCATCTTGCACGTGTGAAACAGCATGCCAAATGGCACCTGCAGCCTCTGGAACCTGCGCCAAAGCCAACTCGGTGAATGTGCCTTTGGGGCCCAAGTATGAAAACGTTGCTGTCATAAATAAAGGTTAGCTGTCAAAATGGCTTTATGAATGTGCGTGCGGGCCAAAAAGCTGAGCTAAGTGACCTTATTGATGTGTCGAAGCTTATCGACGACTATTTTTCTATCAAGCCAGATGTTTCTAACCCTGAGCAAAAAGTTGTTTTTGGCACAAGTGGCCACCGCGGCACCGCGTTGAATGGTTCGTTCAACGAAGACCACATTGCTGCCATCACTCAGGCAATAGTTGAATATCGCCGCGGCGCAGGTATTGGTGGCCCGATTTATGTTGGCAAAGACACCCACGCCTTGAGTGGCCCTGCTGAGCAGACGGCGCTTGAGGTGCTTGCTGGCAACGGCATCGTGGCTTTGGTTGACAGCTATGACGGCTACACCCCTACGCCGGCCGTCTCAGTGGCAATCATCAACCACAATGCCGGCAAAGCAGCCCAAGCCAGCGACCTAGCCGATGGCCTAGTGATTACTCCAAGCCATAACCCACCGACTGACGGTGGTTTCAAATACAACCCCCCTCACGGCGGCCCTGCCGACAGCGATGTGACCAACTGGGTTGCTGCTCGCGCTAACGAAATCATTGCAGCTGGCCTGCGCGAGGTTAAGCGGGCCAAGCCAAATGCCGCCAAGTTTGACTTTCGCGAAAACTACATAGGTCAGCTTGGCGATGTGCTCAACCTGCGCGCCATTGCCGGTTCAAAAGTTTCGATTGGTGCCGACCCTATGGGTGGAGCATCAGTTGATTATTGGGGCCTAATCGGCGAGCGCTACAACCTCAACCTAACCGTGGTCAACCCTGATGTTGATTTTCAGTTTGGTTTCATGAGCCTCGACTGGGACTCAAAGATTCGCATGGATTGCAGCTCACCCTATGCAATGGCTAGCTTGATCGAAGGTCGCGACCGTTTCGATATTTCGACCGGCAACGATGCCGACGCCGACCGTCACGGCATCGTGACTCGTGACCACGGGTTGATGAATCCGAACCATTTTTTAGCGGTGAGCATCGGCTATCTTTTCAATAATCGACCGGGATGGAGCCCTTCGGCAGCTGTTGGCAAAACCATGGTTTCGTCTTCGATCATTGACCGGGTTGTTGCCGACCTGGGCCGCCAGTTGATTGAAGTGCCGGTTGGTTTTAAGTGGTTTGTGCCTGGGCTCATTGATGGTTCGGTCGGTTTTGGTGGCGAAGAGTCTGCTGGAGCTTCGTTCTTGCGGCTTGATGGCAAAAGTTGGAGCACCGATAAAGACGGTTTGATTTTGGCACTGCTAGCAGCCGAGATTACTGCGGTCACTGGTCGCACTCCCAGCCAGCACTACGCTGACCTGACTGCCAAGTTTGGCGCACCTGCCTATGAGCGAATCGATGCTCCGGCAACTGCCGAGCATAAGAACAAACTTGGCAAACTCTCAGCGAGTGCAGTTTCGGCTGCCGACCTGGCGGGTGAACCAATCGTTGAGATTCTTACCCATGCACCTGGCAATGGCGCTGCTCTCGGCGGGCTCAAGGTCGCAACTCAAAACGCGTGGTTTGCCGCGAGGCCCTCGGGCACCGAGAATGTCTACAAGATTTATGGCGAATCGTTCTTGGGCAGTAATCACCTGAAGCAAGTGCAGGTCGAAGCCAAAGCTTTGGTCGATGGCGTTTTGAACTAACTCAGCGCAGATAATATTTACCTAGGGAAATAAAACGGCCATTTGGCCTGTTTGAGTTTGTCGAGCCTAAAAGAATCGAGCACAAATATGTCACGCGAGCAAAGAAAAGCAGAAGCCCAAGCTTCAGCCGTCAGCGGAGTAATGACTCACCGTCAAATCATGATGGTTCTATTTGGTCTGATGGCAGGCATGTTCCTGTCAGCTTTAGACCAAAGCGTTGTGGGCACAGCCATCACAACCATCGCGAATGACCTAAAAGGCCTTGACGTTCAGGCTTGGGTAACAACTGCCTACCTGATCACCTCGACCATCGCCACACCGATCTATGGCAAATTGGGCGACCTATTTGGTCGTCGTCGCCTATTCATCATTGCGATCTCGGTGTTCGTCGTGGGCTCAATTGCTGCCGGATTCTCGCAATCGATGTATGAACTAGCCGGCTGGCGTGCCCTTCAGGGTGTCGGTGCCGGTGGTTTGTTCTCGCTAGCGATGACTATTTTGGCCGACATTGTGCCGCCTCGTGAGCGCGCAAAATACATGGGTATGTTTCTTGCAGTGTTCGCCACTTCATCGGTTCTTGGCCCGCTAATCGGTGGCCTTTTTGCTGGCATGCCAGAAATCATGTTCATTTCAGGCTGGCGCTATGTTTTCTTGATTAACCTGCCAATCGGCATCGCGGCACTTATTTTTGTGGTCGCCTACCTGCACGTTCCGCATCACCCCAAGAGCGGCCGCATCGACTGGTGGGGTGCGCTCACCATCACCGTGGCTGTTGTTCCAATTCTTGTCGCAGCACAAGAAGGTCAAAGCTGGGGCTGGTGGAGTGGCATCAACAACAATGCCGACGGCTCTTTCAACAACCCGGGCACAATCTTGCTCTACATCATTGCCGCTATCGGCATCATCAGCTTCTTGCTCGCTGAGCGCCGCATGGGTGAAGACGCGCTATTGCCCTTCAGCCTTTTCAAGTCAAGCACCTTCACCATGTCGACCATTTTGGGCGTCGTGGTTGGCGCCGGCATGTTCGGCGGCATGATGACCTTGCCGCTGATTTTGCAGATTGTTTATGGCGCAACGCCAACCCAATCAGGGTTCTTGATGTTGCCGATGGTTTTGGGCATGATGACGGCCTCGATCTTGAGCGGTCGAATGACTTCAAAAACCGGTCACTACAAGCGCTTCATGATTAGCGGCACCGCATTTATGACAGTTGCTTTCTTGTATCTTGCACAGTTGAACGCCGACTGGGCGGTTTGGCAAATGTCGATCGGCATGCTTATTTTGGGTGCCGGCCTAGGTCAGCTAATGCAGACCCTCACCACCGCTGCGCAAAACTCGGTTGAGCCGCGCAACATCGGTGTGGCCACCTCAGCAGCAACTTTCTTTAGACAAATGGGTGGAACCCTCGGCGTTGCAGTGTTCATCAGCCTGTTGTTCAACTCGCTAAAAGACAAAGCTCCTGCGATCTTCACCCAGGTGTTTGGCGCCATTAAGGCAGACCCGAGTCTCTTGGCAAATGCAGATAACGCGGCTTTCAAGCAAACCCCAGAGCAGCTCATGGGGCAAATTAGCAAAGATGCTTCGTTCTTGGCGCACGCCGACAAGGTTTTGGCTCATCCGATTCAGCAAGGTTATGCCGAAGCTGCGGCTTATGTTTTCGGAATCTCAACACTCGTGATGTTGGTTGCATTTGTAATCTCGTTCTTCGTGAAAGAGATCGCCTTGCGCTCGGTTTCGGGTGTAGCCGCTAATGCTGCCGCCAACGCTGCCGAGGCAGAGGCAGCAGCTGAAGCGAAACTAGCTGCGCTGGGCTAAAGCGCAACCAGTTCAAAACTGACTTTTGCGGCAGCCAGGCGCCGTTTTATTACCTCGATTGACTCGGGGTTTTGGTCAACGGTGATGAACTTGCGATCGAGACTTGCTGCAGCAACTGCTGTAGTGCCTGAGCCACCAAAAAAGTCGAGCACAGTGTCGCCCGGTTTTGAACTGGCCTGAATGATTCGTCGCAAAATGCCCAGTGGCTTTTGAGTCGGGTAACCTGTTTTCTCTTTGCCCGTTGGCGAAACAATGGTGTGCCACCAAACATCAGTGGGTAGTTTGCCTTTGGCAACTTTTTCGGGGGTCACCAAACCTGGGGCCATGTATGGCTCACGATCAACCGAAGTTGAGTCGAAAAAATAAGTTGCCGCGTTCTTCACATAAACCAAAATGGTGTCGTGCTTAGCTGGCCAGCGTGATTTCGACTTGCCGCCATAGTCATAAGCCCAAATGATTTCGTTCAAAAAGCACTCTCGCCCAAAGAGCGCGTCGAGCAAAACCTTGGCGTAGTGCGCTTCGCGATAGTCGAGATGCAAATAAAGGGTTCCGGTGTCATTCAAAATTCGCCAAGCATGCTCAAGACGGGGTTCTAAAAAGGCCCAATAATCAGTAAATTCATCGTCATAGCTGAGCACTGTTTCGCGCACGGTGTCATAGCGTTGGCCCTTGAAACCAAGGCGACTGCCGGTTTCACTTCGCTTAGTAGTTGCCGCGCCCCGGCTCTGCACGCGCCCAGTGTTGAAAGGCGGGTCGATATAGATCAGCTGCACCGAGTTGTCGGGCAGTTGTGCCAACAGTTTGAGGTTGTCGCCAGCATAAAGGCGACCCGCGTTGGTTGACATAGCCACAAGTTTAATGCGCTAAAGCGTCAGGGCCGATAATAGAAGCATGACCAGCTCAAAAATTGCCGAAACCACCGCGAGCACCGGTGAAGTAACTCGCATTTTTCACAATGGCGAACTAAAACGCTACGAAATCTGGCTCGACGAAGCCAAAGTAGGTCACGCTGACTATTCGGTGCGCCCGGGTGAAATTCATTTTGTGCACACCGAGGTTGACCCCGCCCAGCAGGGCAAAAACCTAGCAGCGATATTGATGCGCGAAAGCATCGCCGATGTGCGCGAAACTGGCGTCTCAAAGATTGTGCCGGTTTGCTCTTATGTTGTTCGTTACATGGAGCGTCACCCAGAAACTCAAGACTTGCTGCTAAACCCGATCGAAGATGCCGTTGCAGCTTGTCGAGTCGACACCAAGAAATTCGGCGGCAAAGCCTAACTAGTTTTTGCGGGCAGCCATCACTGCGTCTAGCCACGAGGTGAGGTCGGCAATAACCTCATCTTTATTAATTTCGTTATAGACCTCGTGACGAGCGTCGTGATAAACCACAATCGAAACATCGCTCACCTTAGCGCGCTTGCGATAGCTGTTCGCCAAGGCCTTAACACCGCGCTCACCGCCACAGGGGTCATCG
>CAISOV010000025.1 GCA_903887175.1 uncultured Micrococcales bacterium | reverse complement strand
TCTCTGAGGTTTGCAGCTCAGAGGCTGCTAGCAGAGCCGCGTTGCGTTTGGCAAATACTCGGTCGTTGATGGCTGCGATTGCTGCCGAGGCAAAATAAAGCGCCAACATCGGTATCATCACCAGAAACATAGACATGGGGTCAGCTACCGGGGTTGCCAATGCGGCAATGATGGCGATGGTGAGCAGCGCTATGCGCCAACCTTTTAGAATGCCTTTCGCGCTGAGCACTCGTGCCAGGTTTAGCATTACCAAAACCACCGGTAGCACGAAGGCGAGGCCGAACACCAGCAGCACTCGAACTACGAAAAGCACGTATTCTTGTGCACTGATTAGGTTCGAGCTGCCGCTGGGTGTGAACGATAGCAGAGTTGTGATGAAGGCCGGAAAACTAACCCATGCTAATGCGCAGCCGGCAAAGAACAACGGAATCGCGCTAAACATAAAACCGATTGTGAATCGGCGCTCACGATTTTGAAGAGCTGGCGAAATGAACGCCCAAAGTTGATAAAGCCAAAAAGGGCTGCTGATGATCACGCCAGCAAAAATAGAAACCTGCATCTGCAGGTCAAAGGCCGCAGTAATAGTCGGCAAGTTAACGGTTGCAACTGTGCCGTGCTGTTTCGCGTAGTCGATTACTGGTTTTGATAGGGCTGCAAAAATTGGCTCATAAAGGTACCAACCACCGACTGAGCCAGCGACAATAAACAGGGCGACAAAAAATAGCCGACGTCTAAGCTCTTTGAGGTGCCCGCCCAGGCTCATGCGCCGTTCGCGGTTTTTATTGCGAGCCACGAGTATTCTGGCTATTTTTTGTCAGAGTCAGTCGACTCTGACTTAGCTTCGTTGCTCTCAGAGCTTGACTTGGCCTTTTTGTCGGCAGCCTTCTCGTCGTTCATTGTGCGCATTTCTTTGCGAAAAACACGCATCGATTCACCGAGGTTTTTGGCAATACCGGGCAGCTTTGGGCCACCCCAAATTACAAGCACAACGACGGCAATAACAATAAAGTGCCAGCCTTCAAGACCACGAAACATTTGAACCGCTTTCGCTAGATAATTTCACTTCAAGTTTAGACTGCGAAATCAGTCTTATGTGGTCTCTAGCGGTTTGCGGCCCAGTGCCTTGAGAGCATAATCGCGAACGATTTCACGAGCGGCTGGAGGTGAAATAACTTTCGCGGCTCCCCCATATCTAGCAATTAGTTTTCCGAGGCTAGGAAGGTATCCGATTTTCATTTCAACGCGCTTGATCTCGTCATTTAAGCCACTGCTCGATAAAATCTCGGCGTTGTAGTTGCCGATGAGGTCATAAGCCTCAGGAGTGACCTCAACCACTACCTTGATGTCGTCTTCGGCAGCCTCATATAGCTCTTCATTCAGCTCAAGCTCGTGAGCCTGTGCGCCCCACGGGGTTTCAAGCACCTCAGCTTTGCGCATGCGCTCTAACTTGAAGTCGCGAATCTCGTTTCGCAGGTGGCAGAAGCCTCGAACGTGCCATTCGTTGTCGTTTGAAATCAGTTGCACCGGGTCTATTTCGCGTTGAGTCGTGACATCTTTGTTGCTGAAGTACTCAAACGAAACACGTTTTTGAGACGCGATGGCCTGGCGCATTTTTGCGAAATCGGCATCGATAGTGCCCGGCAAAATTGTGACGGATGAACCCGCGGCCTTTACGGTGCCTTGGCCTAAAACTGCGATGAGACCTTCGATTTCGCCGCGGTCTTCATCAGAGGCAACCCCAGCTAGCACTGCTAAACCTGATGCCAACGCGGTTGCTTGGCGCGCTGAAATTCTAGGCTGACCTTCGAGAATCATTTGAGATTGAAGTTCAACAACACCGTCTTCGCGCCAATTGTCGTTTATGGCCATGGCCCACTGCTCTTCAGAGTCAGCTACCGTGGCACAAAACATTGCGCTGATTCCCAACTCAATTTCGCTCAGTGGCACATCAAAATGATCGGCAAGTTCTTGCAGAGTTGCCGATCTGCGATCGCTGAGGTAGCTGGTGAGGCCGATGGTTAGGTTCAATCGCGTGTCGGCATTTAGCGAATGTTTTTGTCGTTTTTTAGCCATGGTGAATTTCTACCACCTTTTCAAAACCAGCTTCAATGAGGTCTCGCAAAAGTTTTGGTCGAAGCACCTCGATTTCGCCAGCGTACTGACGAAGGTCATCGGCCAGCAAGTGAACGTCCATGAAGTTGAAGGTGACTTCGTCGGGGGTCGCCTTTGGCTTGTCGTCCATCTCAAATCTGAACCAAGCGCTGGTGTCTGGTTTGACTCTGAGCGTGACCTCATTGCTGTCAATGAAATCTTGCAAACTTGTTTGAGCTGCTTTTAGCTCATCTTTCGAGCAGAATTTGGGGTCAGCCTTATTGACCTTCACTTCGCCGATAACTCGACGCAACAAAAAGCTTCTAGGTTCTTTTCGCACCAAGTCAAAACCCAATACCAACCATTGACCCCAGACGTTTTGCAAATGCCAAGGGCGAAAATTTCGAGTTTCAGGCTTGGACTCGCCCGGTTTGCGATATTCAAAGCTGACTTGAGAACCGTCTTCGATTGCGGCTGAAAATGTGGTAAAACTCGGGTGATGCGTGCGAATGCGCGGCGCTAGACCAGCAAGCTCACTGAGGTCATCGATCTCACCTAAACCGCGAATTCGCAGGGCGGCACTTGCGGCGTCTCGCGAAAGCGATGCCCCAGCCCACACCGTTGCAGCCAGATTCAACAACGCAATTTGGCGGGGTGTTAGGTGCAAACCGTTTGGCCAAAGAAACTCTTGTTTTGAAACCCGATAAAAAAACGTTTGCTTGTCGTTAGATGGGTTCAAGGTTTCAACAATGATTCCAGCTTCATTCAGCTCTCGCCTGTCGCGCTCGAAAAGCTTATTGAGCGCCCTTTTGTCACCAAAAGGCACGTGGCTTTCTGAATAACCAGCGACTCGACTAAAAATTTCATCAGCCGAAAGCCCTCGACTTGTATACAAAAGTGCGCAGGCCAAGTTGAAGAGCCTGGTTCCTGGCGTTACTTTTTCAGCCATCTTTGATCCCCCTGGCTAAAGTTTTTAGTATTTTCCGAGAATGTCAATCACAAACACCAAGGTGGCATTTGCAGGAATCGAGCTGCCAGCCGGAGGGTTGGCTCCGTAGGCAAGATCTGGTGGAATCACCGCAACCACTTGAGATCCAATGGTTTGACCCAAAAGCGCTTTAGAAAAGCCTGTGATGTTTCCTTTGCCGACATAAGTATCGAATGGTGCGTTGCCCCAGCTCTTTTCAACCATGGTGTGTGTGGAATCCCAGAGGAAAAGCTTGTAGTGCACTTTGATGTGGTCACCAGTTTTGAGAACCTCGCCGGCGCCCTTAATTGATGTGTATTGTTTGAACTCAGCTGGCGCTGCCTGGTTGCTAGGGAACGTTAGGCCAGGCTCACCGCTTGCCACGTGCACTGCAAAAGGAATTCCTGAAGCCGCTGGCTGGTTCGAACCGGTAGCGTGTGGCAAGAAGATTCCCTTGAGGTCTACAATCAAAACTACGCTGTTGACCTTTGCTGAGGCGGTGGCTGGTTTAAGCGGAAAAACAGCCGCCACTCGAGAGCCAACACGAAACCCGGTTAAGGCATCGCAAAGGTTGACCTCTGAAGATTGGTTTTCTTTCAATTCGGCTGTGATCGGGTTGGTGCCGTCAAAGTTTGTCACAACTCCTGATGAGGTTGGAAAACTTTTTACGGTTTGGCCATCGACTGCTTCAATTTCGAACGTCGCATACTGGTTGCCTGTGAAAGTTGGGCCCTGACCTGCGCTGATTAGGTGCACCTGAGCTGCCTTGGGAGTCAGGCCAGCACGAAAGTTTACTTTTGGAATGCCAGCGGTGCCGGTTGCCGAGATGCTTTGCGCTTCAGGGCCGTCGCTCATTGCCGTGCACTGACGTTGTAATGAGTCAAACATTGCGTTGGTTGCTTGCTCTTGAGTTTGAGCGGCGCAACCAGATACGGTCAAGGCGATGGTTGCGGCTGCCAAAAGGCTAATGATTTTTTTCAATTGAACGCTTTCGTTTATCAGTTAGCACTAGTTTACTCAGCAAAACCAGCGACTTAAGGAGTTATTCAGAGTCAGAATCAGCTGTTTGCGAATCGTTAGCTTTTTCAAGCTTTGCATCGGCCGCTGCTTGGGCATTGCGCACAGTCTTGCGCAGTTTTTTATCGCTCACTTTGCGTTGGCCAAGGTGATCGGGGTTCCAAACAGCAACGTCTTCGTCGGCAAAATCAGTTTTTACGCGTGTTTTGAACTGCGGCAAAACTGTGCCGTCGGCGAGCCGTCTTGCGGTCACCAAAAAACCAGTGTGACCAATCATGCGGTGTTCTGGGCGCACCGCCAAACCCTGCAAGTGCCAGCCACGAATCATTGATTCCCAAGCCTCTGGGTCAGCGAACAGCCCCGAAGACTTTAGAGCCTCAACAAAACGAGAAAGCTGCGTTACCGTCGCCACATATGCCAAAATAACGCCGCCAGGCACTAGCGCGTCAGCGCAAGCTTCGATGCATTCCCAAGGTGCCAGCATGTCGAGCACAACGCGGTCTGCTTCGCCCTTTGCAATCTTTTTTGGCAATTCGTCTTGAAGGTCGCCGAGGTGAATCTGCCAGTTTTCTGGCACTGAAGAAAGATTTGTCGTGACGTTGGCTCGAGCGACGTCAGCGAATTCAGAACGACGCTCGAATGAATCCAGTCGACCATTAGGGCCAATGGCGCGCAACAGATAGATGCTTAGAGCGCCAGAACCCACACCCGCTTCGACCACTCTTGCACCCGGAAAAATGTCGCCCATGGTAACGATTTGAGCTGAATCTTTCGGATAAATAATGGCGGCCCCGCGAGGCATCGACATTACAAAATCAGTCAACAGTGGTCGAAATGCTAAATATTCAACTCCGTTCGCATTCGCGATTACTGAGCCTTCAGGTTTGCCAATAATGTCATCGTGGTTGAGATTGCCGCGGTGGGTGCCAAAAGCTGCCCCTGTCGCCAAAGTGATGGTGTTCAGGCGCCCTTTTGGCCCGGTTAGTTGCACCGTGTCGCCTTCGCGAAATGGGCCGGTTGGCAACTTGCTCGGTTGGGTGTTCATCGATTTTCCTGTTCGAATAGTTGAATCAAGTCTTGCAGAGTTATGCCTTCAAGTGTTGGCCAAAGAATTCGGCCCTCACGTTGTTCGAGTTGCACAAAATTTGGAACACCTACGACCTTTGTTCCTGCCGCCTCGGCAGAGGCAAGGCCCGGCACTGAGTCTTCAAAAGCCACGCAATCTGATGCAGCGACACCAAGCAGCTCAGCGGCCTTTAGGTAGGCCTCAGGGTGGGGTTTGCCGTTCACAACGTCATCGCCGGCAACCACAACATCAAACGCGTCAAAATCTATTGCATCTGAAACAGCAAGAGCCATGCGCCGCATGCTCATTGTCACTAATGCGGTTTTAACGCCAGCTTCGCGCAAGGTCAGAAGCAGTTCACGAGCACCGGGTCGCCAAGGCAATGCAACTTTAAGTTGTTCAATTACTACGGCTGTCAAGCGATCAATAATCTCATCAGGTGCCAATGCGCTGCCGAGCTTGCGACCAATAATTACCGAAGACTCATAAAGGCTCATGCCAATCAAGGCGATTCCGTCTTCTGCATTCCACTGGGCATTGTGCTCAGCGGCCAGTTTGCGCTCAGAGAGCATCCAATAGTGCTCTGAATCAACCAGGGTGCCATCTAGGTCAAATAACACTGCAGCTGGCAGTTTTGGTGATGGCATAGTGAGACAATTTTAGCTGAGAAGCTCAGTGCCAGCTTGGCATAGAGTTTTAACGTTGATTCTTAGCAAAAGAGGAACCATTGACCAACCAAATTTTTAGTGGCCGCACCCTAATTGTGGCCTTTGAAGGTTGGAACGACGCCGCAGAAGCAGCCAGTGGTGCTGCTAAATATATCGCCGAGGCGACCGGTGTTGAGTCGGTTGCGTCGGTTGACCCTGAAGACTATTACGATTTTCAGTTTGCGCGCCCCACAGTGTTCTTTGACGAAGCAGGCATTCGCCAGCTGAGTTGGCCAAACACAGAATTGCTGGCTCCAACAGCTGCTAGCCGAACCGAGCATGCCGAATACGCCAACATTTGTGTGATGCTCGGTGTCGAACCTTCGAGGCGTTGGCGAGCTTTCACCGAAGAGGTTCTTGAAATGGTTACTGATCGCGAGATTGATACCGTCGTTTTCTTGGGCGCAATGCTTGCTGAAGTTCCTCACACTCGCCCCATTGGAGTGAGCGCGACCAGCCAGAATGAGGCAGCTCGTGAACAGTTAGGCGTTGAGCGAAGCCACTATGAGGGTCAGGTGGGCATTCTTACGGTGCTCGGCCAGGCGTTTGAAGCCAACAACATAGCCACGATTGCACTTTGGGCGTCGGTGCCGCACTATGTGCACAACGCGCCTTCACCTAAAGCCATGCTTTCGTTGGTGGCCGAGCTTGAGAAGCACCTTGGAGTAAGTTTTGACCGCTCAGCGCTCGCCGAACAGGCGTTCACGTGGGAGCGCGGTGTCGACGAAATTTCTCTAGCCGACGAAGACATGGCCGCATACGTTACCGAGCTTGAAAAAAAGCATGACGAAGCCGAGTCGGTTCAAGCCAGCGGTGATTTTTTAGCTAACGAGTTTGAAAAGTTTTTGCGTCAAAATGACACTGAAAAAGGTATCGAAGGCGAAACCGGCGACGAAGGCGAAAGCAAGTAGCTAGGCTTGCCAGCCCGCAAAAATCAGCATAGCCAAAACAAAGAATCCAACCACTAGGCGCCAAATTACAAATGGCACGAACGAACCTTTGTTCAAATATCTCAGCAGACCAGCAATCACCGCTAAGCCGACAACGAATGAAACTGCGGTTGCAACTGCGGTGTCTAACAGCATTGCCTGAGAAAGGTCTTTGTAGGTTTTCGCAAACTCATACAGCCCACTTGCCAGCACAGCTGGTATCGCTAGCAAAAAGCTGTAGCGCGCTGCTGCGGCACGCGTATAGCCCAAAAGCAAACCCACCGATATGGTTCCACCCGAGCGCGAAACCCCTGGAATCACTGCAAGGGCTTGACCTAGCCCAAACAATATTCCGTGTTTTGGGGTTAGCGATTCGATCGACTTGGTCTTTTTGCTAACAGCATCGCTGACGCCTAGAACTACGCCGAAGACAATGAGCGTGAAAGCAATCACCCAAAGGTTTCGAAGCTGGTTTTCAATAATGTCTTTGAACGCCAAGCCAATGATTACCACAGGCAAGCTGCCAACGATTATTAGCCAGCCCAGGCTGGCATCTCTGCTCATTTTTTCAGGTTTGCTCTTTGAGAAGCTGTGGCCAATTGAAACCAGCCAGGCTTTGCCGATTCTTGCTATGTCTCGCCAAAAATAAACCAGCACTGCCAGTTCGGTGCCGAGTTGAATGGTGGCAATAAAGGCGGTTAGTTCAGGCTTTGTAATAGTGCTTGAGCCCAGCCCTAAAAGGTTTTGCACGATCTGCAAATGCGCACTTGAAGAAATTGGCAAAAACTCGGTTAATCCCTGAACAATGCCAAGAATTATCGCGTCGATAAAGTTCATTAGTTTTCTTCTTCTGCCAGTTCAAAAGGCAGGTATTCTTCAAAGTTCTCGCTCAAAAGTTCTTCGTAGTTCAAAAAAGCATCTTCGAGTTGAAGGTAGGCGGTTTGCACTGAAGGGTCTTCAGGGCTTCGACGAGTCGAAACCGCCTCAAAGTGCCTTTCAATCGCCGCGATGAACTGCCGCAGTGCCATTCGAGTGTCTTGAGCCATAAGCCAAAACTACCCTTTGTTTCGCCTGTTGGCTAGTTAGCCACTCGGTATTTATAGTGGTATTCTTTTAGATTGTTGCTGTGAGCCTAAGGGTTTGCACTCCACTCGTCCGGGTGGCGGAATGGCAGACGCGCTAGCTTGAGGTGCTAGTCCTCTTATGAGGGTAGGGGTTCAAGTCCCCTTTCGGACACGTTCGCTATGAGACAGCTGACAATGCTTTTAGGTTCACCCAGAAAGCATAAAACCCCGTTTCAAACTAAGGCCTAGTGCTTAGCTTGCAACGGGGTTTTGCTTTGTCTGCATTCTTCGCTAGCTGAGCCAAAGCACTTGATAAGGGTGCAGTTCGATACCGGCGCCGAGGTTGAAATTTTTGTCGGTGATGTGGTCATAGACATTACCTGCTAGGCCTGCCAGCTCTGCGCGACTAACCCAGCGGGTTTCGTCGGTGAGATTATAAACTTGGGTGATATTTGCAGCGGGGTGTTCGCGGTCAAAAATCAGAACACCGGGTGCAGCAACCGTGCGAGTTTTAGTTGCGACACCGGCGTGCAGCGATGGCAGTGAGGTTCGAACCTCAATCAGACGGTTGATGCGGCTGCGAACCCGTGTGGCAACAGAATCAGGGTTTTCGCCGGCAGCGGCGGCTTCAGCGAGATCCCAGTTCATGGTTGGTCGGTTGATCCACCGACTGTCATCAGATTTTGTTGGGTCAGTCAAGTAGCTTTCGTCATTGAACATGGCGATTTCGTCGCCCATGTAAAGCAGTGGAATGCCACCAAAGCCAAAAATGACCGAATAGGCACACATGTATCGGTTGATTGCTTGATCAAGCAAAGCCTGGTTGTTCGATTCAACAGCAGCTTGAATCCCAGCTAACGCGGCAGCTGAACCAGCGGTGCGGCGCTCGCCCGAAAGTGGGTCAGTTTGAAAGTCAACGCCTCTAGCATTTGAGGTTGGAAATTTTCCTGTGTAGAAATCTGCAAGGAACATGCGGTGGTCATGACCGTTAAAGCCGTGACGAGAGGCATCGCCGTCATCAATCGCCCATCCGATATCATCATGGCATCGAAGATATGCGCCCCAAGCAGTGTTGGTTGGTATCGCCTTGAATAAGTTCATGGTGTAACTCATAAACTCGACGTCTTTAGAAGCCAACGCCGCCCAAAGCTGAACCATGAGGCTGTTGTGATATGCCAGGTCGCTCACCTTGCCGGCATGCTTGCCTTCGCCTAGATAGGCGCCAACCTGGTTTGGCCCGACTATCGCTTCAGCTTTGAAGATCAAAGATGGGGCCAGAATGCGGCTGAACGCCCTGAGGGCTTGAGTGATTGATTGCACTTCGGGCTCGCTCTGGCAGCTGGTGCCGAGGCGTTTGAAGATAAACGCGATGGCGTCAAGTCGCAGGCAATCAACACCGTGATTGGCGAGGTTGCCGATAATGTCGGCGAATTCGCAGAAAACGTCAGGGTTCGACCAGTTGACGTCCCACTGATAGTCGTTGAAGGTAGTCCAAACCCAGCCGGCTAACTCTTCATTCCAGGTGAAATTACCTGGTGCGAAATCGGGGAAAACCTCGGGCAACGTCTGCTCATATTGGTCAGGAACTGTGCGGTCGTTATAAACATAAAAGTAGTTGCGATATTTAGGGTCGCCCTTTTTTGCTTTCTCGGCCCATTCGTGCTCGAGTGCTACGTGATTCAATACCAAGTCAAGCGTTAGAGCGATTCCAGCGTCGTGCAGCTGGTCTGCGATCGAACGCAACTCGGCCATCGTGCCTAGATCTCGTCGCAAAGCGCGGTAATTCATAACGGCGTATCCGCCATCGTTTGCACCCGGTCGGGGTTCAAGAATTGGCATTAGGTGCAGGTAGCTAACTTTCAGCTCGCGCAGGTAGTCAATTTTTTGAGCAAGCCCTTTGAGGTTGCCCGCAAACAAGTCTGTGTAGGCAACGTAACCAATTGTGTCTTCGCGTTGAAACCAGTCTGGGCGAAGAACACGCTCGCGGTCTCGCTGGCGCAAGCTGGCATCTCGGTCGGCGAATCGCTCGGCGATCACTTTAACTAGTTTTGGCAGTGTTTCTTCGAGGTCATAAACCTCGGCGAGGCCGTCAATGAGGTCTGCTGCGTAACGGTCAAATCGGTCAAGCAGGTCGAGGCTGCCACGGTCGGAGCAGTCTAGCAACGCGCCTAATTGATTTCGTGCTGCATCAAAAAGCGTTGCATCAGCAGAGTTTGCCGATTTCTTTACCATGGATTCTCCTCGAACAGCTGCTAGTTTATGCAAAGATGCAAACGCTTGCAGGGTTTATGAGGTTTTTAGCTAAAGAGTTGTTAACCTGTAATAAATCAAGATGCCCCTACCCCGCCAAATAAGCGGAATAGAGGCATCTCGAATTTTGCAATCGTTTGCTAAGCCACCTGAGTAACCTTGCCATTTTTGATGTTCAGACGAGTTTTAGCTCGTTTTGCAACAGCACTGTCGTGAGTGACGATTATCAGCGTGATGCCTTTTTCTTTCCAAAGATTCTCGAGCAAATCGATGATTTCATCGCGAGTTTCTTCGTCGAGGTTTCCGGTTGGTTCATCGGCTAAAAGCACCGCTGGTTCTTTGACGAGAGCGCGCGCAATCGCCACACGCTGCTGCTGACCGCCAGAAAGCTCAGTTGGCAAATGATCAGCTCGGTCACCTAAGCTAACCGATTCGAGGGCCGCTAGAGCTCGAGTTTTGCGCTCAGCTTTTTTGACACCTAGCGGCACTAAAGCCAACTCAACGTTTTCTATAGCGCTAAGGGTTGGAATCAAGTTGAAATTTTGAAAAACAAAACCCACCAGTTTGGCGCGAATCTCGGCCAGCTGGTTGTCACCAAGCTTTTCAATATCGCGACCATCGATGTCGATGCCTCCGCTGGTTGGTCGATCAAGACCACCTAGCAGTTGCAACAAAGTTGATTTGCCGCCACCGGTAGGCCCCTGAATAGCGACCATGTCGCCAGTTTTGATGCTTAGCGTCACGTCGTTGAGAGCCGTAATTTCACGGTTCTTCTGTTTGTAGCGTTTAGTTGCATTTAGCAATTCATACATTTAGGCGACGCTCCTTAGGGCTTCTGCTGGGCTCAGTTTTGAAGCGCGCAGGCCACCAAATGCGCCAGCGAGCAGGCCTCCCAAAACAGCTAAGCCAATTGCAATGAGAATTATGTTTACAGAGACTGGTGCACTTAGCGCCACTGATACGGCATCTGAGGTTTGCATTCCAGGTAACCTACCCATGCCACCGCCAAAGCCACCACCGAAGCCGCCGCCAAACCCTTGGCCGCCCCCGAAGCCCGTAGCTTGATTCACGGTTGCCGATAGGCTACCGCTGAAGGTGTTGACAGCCCAGACTCCCCCAAGACCCAGAACGACACCTAGAGCGCCGCCAATCAGGCCAGTTACGAGTGACTCGCCAACCACTTGGCCAACGACACGGCGCGAACGCCAGCCCAAAGCTTTAAGTGTGCCGAATTCGCGAGTGCGACGGTTGACGCCAGATGTGGTGAACAGAATCGCCATTCCAAAAGCTGCGAACAAAACCAACGCTGAAAGCCAGCCGCCAGCATTGTTCACCAAATCGCTAGCACTTGAAAGCGAGCCGCTAACAGTGCTTGCAAGATCGGCAGAGGTGTTAACCGTGGCGGTTTTGTCTACTTGTTGAATGGTGCTTTTTAGATTGCCGATCTGGTCTGCTGAACTAGCCGCTACATAAATAGTGGTCACCGCGTTTTTATTGCCTGAAAGAGTTTGAGCCACATCTAGCGGAATATAAGCATTCGATGAAGTTGTCGAACTTGAGTTCGCAGGTGCAATGATTCCGACAACGCTAAAACTTGTGCTCGCAAATTTAACGGTGCTGCCTAATTTGAGCTTTGCGGTTTTGGCATAGCTGGAATCTAAGACGACTACTTTTTTGCCGGTAT
>CAISOV010000024.1 GCA_903887175.1 uncultured Micrococcales bacterium | reverse complement strand
CTGCTTTTCAGTTTGCTGGGTAGAACTTAATCGGTTGAAACGAGAAACCGCGCACTAGCTGTTTCGCCCAGCGCTGCGGAAACCCCACGATGCGAATTTCGTCGCCCTGTGCGATAAGTTCTTCAACCGCCACTTTTGCCATCAGGCGAGCCAAAGGCGCACCCATGCAGGCATGGATGCCATCGCCGAATGAGATTATTTTGCTGGCCTTTGTGAAATCGCGAGTGATGTCAAAAATGTCTGGGTTTTCAAAAACACGTTCGTCTCGGTTCGCGGAGCCCTGCAACAACATCACGCGAGAGTCAGCGGGAATCGTGATGCCCTGAAAAGTAACTTCTTCGGTGGTTTGGCGCGAAACATTTTGCCCAGGGGTTTCGTAACGCAGAACCTCTTCAACAAACTGGGGAATCATCGATGGTGTCTCGCGAAGAAACTTGACCATATTCGGAAACTTGTCGAAGACATACATGATGTTGGTGAGAAGTGCTGAGGGAGCATCGATAGACGCTGAATAAATCAGGTGAGTGAGGCCTACGATTTCATCGGCGTCGACTTTGCCTTTTTCAGACGCAGCGACTACTTGGGTGATTACATCTGAACGATTGATGTCATCGCCTTCGGCAATTTCGGCCAATCGTTGGTCAACGACTTCTTGAATATAGACTTCGGCCTCTTCATTTGAAACGGCAGCGTCTTCTGGCACGCCGAGCTCGCCAACAGATCTCTCCATCGATCGCACTAGGTGTTCAAGCAAAAAAGGAATATCTTTCTTTGGCAGACCAACGAGGCTTGTCGATGCGCTGAAGGCGAATGGCAAAGCAAAATCTGAGGCAAAGTCGACAGAGTCTTTTGATTTCATGTCACGAATGAGTTCGCGGGCAACTTCACGCAGACCGTCTTCTTTCGAGAGAATCTCGCGTAGTGCAAAAACTCTGCGCACAGCCTGACGCAGGGCAGTGTGACGCGGTGGGTCTTGAGCAACAAGGTTGCCTTTGCCATAAGAGTCGTGCGTGCCATCAATGTCGTTGCCCTTAGAACTGATCATTTGCTCGTGGTTTTTGAAAGCAGCTTGAACATCTTCGTAACGCGAGAGAACCCAAACGCCTAGCCTAGGGCTGAAATAAACAGGCGCACTGTCGCGAAGTTGGCGATAGACATCGTATGGGTGGTCGTAGTCGGCAAAGGTCAACGGGTCATAAAAAATGTTTGCGTCGGCGGGCGGAGCAATGATCTTTGATGCCACGGTGGTGGTCTCGGATGCTTCGAAGTTGCTGACCGATTGTCGAGGCAGGGTGGCGCCTGAATAGGGGCAGACCGCCGGTGTCGAGCTGTAGTTTTCTGGTTCTTGCGACATTGAAAGTTCCTGATTTCTTGCTAGATTGCTAAAATACTAGCACGTGCTAGTGTTCTGTAAAACACACTAACGAGTTTCGAGAAAGCGAGCAAGGTGTTGAGTCAGCTTCAACCAACTATCTGCATTGTTGGCAGTGGACCATCTGGTTGTTACCTTGCTCAGTTTTTAATCAAGCAGTGGCCCGAAGCTCAGATTTCAATTGTTGACAGACTAGACCACCCTTATGGGCTTGCGCTTTATGGAGTAGCACCAGACCACCACGGCACTCGAGCTGTGACCAAGCAATTCGATCGGCTGTGGAGCAATCCAAACGTTCAATTCGTTCCAAACGTCGAAGTTGGTGTCGATGTAAGTTTGGCTGAGCTTCAAGCAAATTTTGACATTGTTGTTCTTGCCACTGGTTTGCATCAAGATCGCAAACTTTCAATCGAAGGTGATGGGCTTCCTGGTGTTGTCGGCGCCGGTCGTGTGACACGCCTTATAAACGGTCACCCGAACGAAACTGCCGATGACTTCTCAATCGGTCAAAATCTCCTAATCGTTGGCCAGGGCAACGTGGCAATTGACATTGTGAGATTAACCCTGACCAGCCCCGACAAACTTCATGGCATAGGGGTTCCCGCCAATATCATCGAGGCCATTCATTCCACACCTATTCGGCGCATCTCAATTGTTGGTCGTTCAACTTGTTCTCAGGCAAAGTTTGACGTAGCGATGGTTAGAGAACTAGCGAACCTAACAAATGTAAGTTTTAGCGCCAGCGGGCTCGCGTCTGTTTCTAAAGGCGATGCTTCTGACCCGAAAGAAGCAGCGATTCATGATTTGGTCGCTAACTCATTAGCGGGTGCTCAAAGAAACGTCGATTTCTATTTCGGATGGCAGCCGACAGCTATCGCTGGTTCAGCCGAGGTTTCAAGAGTTACCTTCAGCAACATCTCAAGGCCAGAAGAAACCCTCATTTTCGACACTGACACAGTGATCACGGCTATCGGCTTCGAAGAGAGCGACGACGCTTCGATTCGACGCAATCAGCTCAAAGATTCAAACTCCAACATTGACGTCGGTCTATTGTCGGCCGGGCTTTATTGCGTGGGATGGTTCAGACGCGGCCCTAAAGGCACAATCCCAGCAAACCGGGTCGATGCCAAGATGGTCAGCGATTCAATCACCCAAGATTTTCAAAACCGCGATGACCTAGGTTTCAAAAAGGGTCGGCAAGCGATCAAGCAACTTCATTCAGCATCTAAAAGTTAGGAACCCTACAATGAGCAAAGACATCGTCATATTATTCGGCACCGAGTCTGGCAATGCCGAGTTTGCTGCCGAAGACATGGCTGCAGCGATTGAGTCAGACGCTGAGGTGACCGTCGTTGACATGACTGATTTTGATGTGAGTGAGTTCAGCGCCGACGTTTTTTATGTGCTGATTTCATCAACCCATGGCGAAGGCGAAGTTCCATCGGGTGCCCGACCTTTCATAGAGGCCCTGAACTCTAATGCACCTGACCTTAGTGGCGTCGAGTTCGCAGTTTTCGGGCTCGGTGACAGCACTTACGAGCACTACAGTCGAGGCAGCGAGATTATCGAAGAAAAATTGCGCTCTCTTGGTGCAACCCGCATTGGCCTTTATGGCCGCCACGATGCCTCCGATGGCTCTTTGCCTAACGATGCTGCGGTTGAATGGGTGAAAGACCTGTTCGCAACCCTCTAGGAATCGCTTTGAAATCTAACCGCGCCACCATGGCTGACGTGGCCAAACTTGCCGGGGTTTCTCGGCAACTGGTTGGCTTTGTTTTTCAGGGCAAATCAGGCTATAGCCCAGAGGCGGCAGCCCGAGTTCATAAAGCGGCAAAGCAGCTGGGATACCGCCCAAATCTGGCTGCTCAGTCGCTTAGGCGCGATACCACCAAAATCATCGGTGTCGTTTTTGACCCCCGCGAGTCATCGCCTCTTGAAATCATTCAGTCTCTATATAAGGTGTCAGCAAAGAATGGCTATGAGGTCATCTTGAGTGCGATTGCCGACGATCGCGATGAAGATGAGGCTATTCATGAGCTAATCGGCTATCGATGCGAAGGTTTGATTCTCATAGCAAGCCGATTACCGACCGAGAAGCTCACATTGTTGGCGTCTGAGATTCCGTTTATCTCGGTGGGTAGGCAACTCGACTCATCGATTGCCGATTCGGTTTGTTCAGATGGGGCTAAGGGTCTCGAGCTCGTAGTTGATTGTCTGGCCTCGAAGGGTCATACCGATATTGCCTACATAAATGCAACTTCAATGCTTCACTCCGAAGTGCGTCTGTCGGGTTTTCTGAACGCCACTTTACGTCATGGTTTACCTCAGCAAGTTATTGAAATTGAAGGTGACTACACCGAAGAAAGTGGGGCCATCGCCGCCGACATTCTTCTCAAAAAAGATCTAATGCCGACTGCCGTTGCCTGTTCAAATGATCAGCAAGCACTGGGGCTAATAAGTGCTCTGCGGGTTGCTGGTATCTCTGTGCCTTCGCAGATATCAGTTGCTGGGTATGACGACAGTCGCGTAGCAGGGTTCAGTTTTTTGTCTTTGACTACGGTTCATCAAGATGCCGAAGAGCTGGCCGAAATGGCTCTAAACCGCCTAATTGAGCGCATTTCAGACCAATCTCTCGTTCCCTCGGTTCTGTTGTCTCCGGTATCTCTGGTTATGAGAAAAAGCGTGGTTGCCAAATCGTTATGAAATGTTGTCGTTATGTCATAACAAAGTCTGAAACGCTGTGCTAACTTTCTAAATGAAACAAAACTCCTCGACCGGGGAACACCAAAACTAGAAGGGACACAAAGCAGTGATCAACATTTCTAAAAAGCGCTTGCTGAGCGTTGCTGCAGCCGCTGGAGTCGTCGCATTGGCGCTCACAGGTTGCTCAAACTCATCAACCACCACCAAAGGTTTAGCAGATGGCTTCGGCAGCATTGCAACCGACCGCAGTGCAATCATCGTTACTTACTACAACCCAGCAAGCGACCCATTCTGGCACCAGATCTACCAGGGTGCTCAAGACGCAGCTGAGTTGGGCAACCTAACTTTGACTCACCTAACCGCTGACAGCAAAGACGACGTTCTTATCAGCAACATCCAGACTGCAATTGCAAAGAACCCAAAGGTTCTTTTCATGCCGTTCAACTTGGGTGAAAAAGAGACTACCGTTGCATGCCAGGCGCATGACGCTGGCATCACCGTTATCGCTTACAACGTTCCACCAGCTCCAGGTGCAGTTAACTGTGTCGCAGGCTTCGTAGGCCAAGACTTCTATGCAGTCGGCCAGATCATCGGCAAACAGCTTTTGGCTCAGGTTCCACTAAAGACCGGCGACAAGGTCTTCTTCCCAGCTGAGCACGCAGAGCAGCCATACGCTCAACAGCGTGGTGGCGGTGT
>CAISOV010000023.1 GCA_903887175.1 uncultured Micrococcales bacterium | reverse complement strand
TTTCTTCTAAACCCAACGTTTGAGCATTTGCAATCAGACGGATGTGGGGCTCTTCGGGGCCCCACATTTCGCTTAATCTCGCGCCCAGCCTGCTGGCGGGCACGCCTCTAGCTTTTCGCCAATAAAAAGGTAATCTGCACTTATGTATGAAAACTTGCCACCACGAGTTGAAACCACGCCGGCTGCTGATGATTTGCTGCGCAAGTTGACCGCTAACCACGGCCCGCTCATGTTTCACCAGAGCGGTGGTTGCTGCGACGGCTCAGCGCCAATGTGTTATCTCGCAGGTGAGTTTCGGGTCGGCGGCAGCGACGTGTTGCTCGGCGAGCTGGTGGTCACGGGCATCGATGCGCCGATCAAGGTGTGGATCTCGCTCGAGCAGTTTGGGTATTGGAAGCACACGCACATCACCATCGATGTGGTTCCTGGCCGCGGTGGTGGTTTCTCGTTGGAGTCACCCGAGGGCATGCGTTTTATCATTCGCTCGCGCCTTTTCAGCGACGACGACGCCATGGCGCTCTTGAGCTCACCGATCTTGCTTGGCTCGGGCGACCTCAAGGTCGTTTAGCCCCGAAGGCAACTCAGGCTAGAGCGCGTATTTGCCAACTAGGCGCACGGCCCCGCCGCGAACGCCTTTGGCTTCGGTGACATAACTTGAGGCAGCGAGGTCGCAATCGGTTGACTCGATTATTCCCAGAGCCCAGGTTTTGATGCCCGCCGCGTTTAGCTGAGCTTTGATTGCGTCAGCCGCGTGGCCTTTGACTACAACGGCAAAGCCGAGGCCGAGGTTCCAGGTGCCCTCGAGAGCGGTGAGCTCAAAACCGCCCCACGAAGCCAAAGTTTGAAAGACGTTTGATGGCGCCCAGGTTGAACGATCGATGTCGAGGCTAACCTGAGTTGGCAAAACGCGCGACAGGTTGGCAGCGATGCCACCGCCGGTGATGTGGCTCATGGTTGTGACGTATTGCCCGAGGTCGCTTTCGAGCAGGTCGTTCAAAACGCCGGTGTAAAGACGAGTTGGTTCGAGCAGAACTTCGCCGAGCGAACTGGCACCAAATTCGGCGACGGTTTTGTTGTAGTCAAGTTTGCTGTCGGCAACGATCTTGCGCACTAGCGAGTATCCGTTGCTGTGAAACCCGCTTGACTCGAGGCCAAGCACAACATCGCCAACCTGAACCCGGTGAGCACCGAGCAACTTGCTTGCCTCAACAGCGCCGACGGCCGCACCGGCAACGTCGTATTCATCGGCAGCTAAAAGCCCAGGATGCTCGGCAGTTTCGCCACCCACAAGTGCCACGCCAACCGAGGCGCAGGCTTCGGCGATTCCGCGCACTATGTCTGCCACGCGTTGCGGCACAACCTTGCCGGTTGCGATGTAGTCGGTCATGAACAAACTCTTGGCGCCAACCACCACGATGTCGTCAACAACCATGCCAACGAGGTCTTGGCCAATGGTGTCGTGCTTGTCGATAGCTTGAGCGATTGCAACTTTGGTGCCAACACCGTCTGTTGAGGTGGCAAGCAGTGGGCGTTCATAAGACTTCAAGAATGAAACGTCGAACAACCCGGCGAAACCTCCAAAGTCGCCAAAAACGTTGCTGTTGTGGGTGGCTGCAACAGCTTTTTTCATGAGGGTTACGGCTAGGTCGCCTGCCTCGGTGTCAACACCGCTGGCTGCATAAGCGTTAGTCATTGGTGACGTCCTGTCGAGCGCGGGCTTCATCGGCGTCAACCGCGTCGTCGCTTGCCGAACCTTCAGGGCGTTCGAGTAGGTTCTTGCCAAGGCGCGATGACACTGGCAAAGCGATTGGGTATTTGCCTGTGAAGCAAGCGGTGCAAAGTTGTGATTCTGGCTGTTCGGTAGCGGCAACCATGCCATCTTTGGTCAAATAGCCGAGACTGTCTGCACCGATTGACTGGCGCACTTCGTCAACGCCCAAGCCGGTTGCGATTAGCTCGGCGCGGGTTGCAAAGTCGATGCCATAAAAGCAAGGCCAGGTGATTGGCGGTGAGCTAATTCGAATGTGAATCTCGGCCGCGCCAGCCTCGCGCAGCATCTGCACTAGAGCTCGTTGGGTGTTGCCGCGCACGATAGAGTCGTCGACCACAATGATGCGTTTGCCACGAATGACCTCTTTTAGAGGGTTGAGCTTTAGGCGAATGCCTCGCTGACGAATGGTTTGCGAAGGCTGAATAAAGGTGCGGCCAACATAAGCGTTTTTGACTAAGCCGTGACCAAACGGAATTCCCGATTCTTGCGAATAGCCAATAGCTGCTGGTGTGCCCGACTCTGGGGTTGGAATAACTAGGTCAGCTTCGACCGGGTATTCACGAGCCAAGGTTCGACCCATTTCAACGCGAGCGTCATAAACATTTTTGCCGTTGATTGAGGTGTCAGGGCGGGCTAAATAAACGTATTCAAAAACGCAACCAGCGCGCTTGGTTTCGGCAAAGCGAGTTGAACGCAAACCGTTTTCGTCAATCGCGATTAACTCGCCTGGCTCAACCTCGCGCACAAACGACGCACCAACAATGTCAAGGGCGGCAGTTTCTGAGGCGACGACCCATCCGCGTTCAAGGCGACCTAAAACCAAAGGGCGAACCCCTTGTGGGTCGCGGGCGGCATAAAGGGTGGTTTCATCCATGAAAACTAAACAGAAAGCACCTTGCACTCTTGGCAGCAACTCGAGTGCCGTTGCTTCAAGGGTGTGGTCGAGGTCGCCCGCCATTAGTGCTGTCAACACAGCGGTGTCAGTGGTGTTGCCGCCGGTGATTTCGTTTTGGTTTTGGTCGGGGTAACGGGCCTTCAAAAGATCTAAAAGGTCTGCAGTGTTAGTCAAGTTGCCGTTGTGTGCCAGAGCAACAGTGCCCTCACTGGTGCGGCCAAGTGTTGGTTGGGCGTTGCGCCAGTGGCTTGCGCCAGTGGTCGAGTAGCGGTTGTGACCAACAGCAATGTGGCCGATCAAGCTCTCTAGAGCGGTTTCGCTAAAAACCTGAGAAACCAAACCCATGTCTTTATAGACCAAAATCTTTTTGCCATCACTGGTGGCGATTCCTGCAGACTCTTGGCCGCGGTGCTGAAGCGAATAAAGAGCAAAGAACGTGAGCTTGGCAACCTCTTCGCCTGGTGCCCAAACGCCAAAAACACCACACTGATCTTGGGGTGCTTTTTCATCGACCATAAGGTCGTGATTTAGCAGGCCGTCGCCACGAAGCAAGGTTGATTCCCGTCGTTATAGGTGCGGTTTACTTCTCAAGTTTAGTCGCAGAAACCTGCTTGGCACGAGCTCTAGAAATGCTGTCGAGAACCACGGTCGTCAAAACTCCAACTGCTAAACCAGCACCCGCAAAATACAAAACCAGATAACCCAAGATCGCCGTTGGCGTGCGGTTTTCGTTGGGTATCAACGCGTTCACAATAAAAGCCACGATGATTCCCGCGATGATGCCGCTTAATACGAAGGGTAAAAATTTTGGTGAGCGGCGCACTTTGAGCGTCACTTCGCTGGCACGCATCTCGAGGGTTTCGTTTTGTTTATTCACGTCTCAATTGAACCTTAAAAAAGTGGCAACATTCCGCTTAGGTCAGCGCGCACTCCAGAAGCGGTTACTTCACCGGTAGCTAGGGCCGAGGCCCAATCGATTTGGCCGAGTGCCAGCGCCAGCCAAAGGTCGGCGGTCAGTTCAACAACGTTTGGCGGTGTGCCTCGCGTGTGCCTAGGGCCTTCGACACACTGCACAGCGCCCATTGGGGGCACTCGCACCTCAACCGAGTTTCCTTCATAACGTGAGGCAAGTTCTTCGAGCAAAAAGCGCACCGCTATGGTCTTGGTCGCGCCCGAGGTGACCTGCGTTTGATTATTAAAGTCATCACGCAAAGCCTGAACTGCAGCTAAGCCATCGGTCACGGAGGTTTTCCTGTGAATTCCCATAGAACAATTGTGACATCAAGCTCAAATTCAGCAAACTCCCAGAAAAAGGGTTTTGAATTAAGCTATGAAAAATTCAACTAACAAAGCTCGCATCTTGGTTGTCGACGACGAAGTCGGCCTAGCGACAGAAATCTCGGTTGCGCTTCGTGCCGCGGGATACATGACCCGAGTTGAACACAACGGCGCCGACGCCCTCAAAACAATTCTTGAAGCCAAACCAGACCTTGTTCTGCTCGACATCATGTTGCCAGGCTTGAACGGCTTTGAAGTTGGTCAGCAGGCCATCGACAAACTCGGTGTGCCAATCATCTTTATGACGGCGCGCGACGCAGCCGAAGACAAAATGCGCGGCCTCGAAGTTGGTGCCGACGACTATGTGACAAAGCCGATTCTGATGGGCGAGCTTTTGTTGCGCGTTCGTGCTGTGCTTCGCCGCACCGGAGTCTTAGTTGCACCGCTGCTAATCGGCGACCTACTAATCAATGAAGATGAAGCCTCGGTTACTTACCTCGGCGAAGAAATCAGCCTCACCAACACTGAATACCGTTTGCTTGGTGAGTTGGCTCGCTCACGAGGTCGCGTGCTTTCAAAGAACTACTTGCTCACCCAAGTGTGGGGTTATGACGCATTTGACCCAAATCTTGTTGAGGTTCACATCAGCTCGCTGCGCAAAAAACTTGAACACGCTGGGTGCGATGCCAATGAGCTAATCAAAACAAAGCGCGGATTAGGTTACATAATCAAAGCGCCAGCAGCAAAAGTTGACATCGAAGGCTAACAATAGAAACGTGAAATCACTCCAAAACCGAGTAATTCTGACAGCACTCGCTGCCATCGCGATCACAGGTGTGGTCTTAGTGGCAACGATTGCTCTGTTGCTGCGCCCGGTTTTGAAACAGCAGCAGGCTGACGCGCTCAACGCCGTTATGAGCAGCGCGATTTCGCTCGAAGGCACCTTGCCGCCTGACGAACTTGCAAAACGCATTACCCGCCCAGGCGTGAGCGTTGTCATCACCAAAGATGGCCACAACTTTAGCGACGGCAAAGGCTTTGGCGCTGGCCTAGGCCCAAACACAAGTCACGGTGATCTCAACCTTGTGCCCCTGCCCGGCTTTGCCAATCGTTATGCCGGGCAAGACGACGGCTTCATGTTGCTTGAAGACCTGCTGCCTACAACCCAAGCCACCATTACGGTTGCCGCCGCAAACATCGAAGCATTTGACGTGTTTGGTCAAATCATGGCCATTGGTGTGCCTGCAATGATTGTGCTGATGATCGTGCTGGCTTTAGTGCTGCGCAGATACATGCGCCGTGCACTAGAGCCTCTCGACAAAATGAACCTCGTTGCTAAGAGCATCGCCGGCGGCGGTCAATTGAGCGAGCGCATCGAAGTTGACGACCCCGACACCGACCTTGGCCGCACCGGCACTGCCTTTAACGAGATGCTCGAACGAGTTGAGCTTTCGGTCAACCGCGCCCAAGACGCTGAAGATGGCATGCGTCAACTTTGTGCCGATGTGGCGCACGAGCTTCGCAGCCCACTTGCTTCAATCGTGGCCGGAGCCGATAATCTAATGCGATCAACCGGCAAACGAGCGGCTGTGGAACAAACAGCAATATCGGTGGTGCGCGAAGGCAACCGTGCCGCGCGCATCGTGCGCGACCTAACTTTGGCCACTCAGCTCGACAACCAAGGTGTTGCCGAAAAACAGATTAATAAGCGAGCCGCCGACATGGTCGCATTGGTTGCAGGCAGCGTTGAAACTTTTGCCAGTCGATGTGCTTTTGAAATCACCCTCGAGGCCGACCCTAAAGTTGCACAACTTGAACTTTATGTTGACCCTGAGCGCATTCACCAAGTGCTTGCGAACCTTCTTGAAAACGCCAATCGGTGGGCAGAGAGCAAAATCGCAGTGCGCACCGGCACCACAGCCGACGCGGCCAATGGTTCGCAGTCAAGCTTCTGGGTTCAAGTTTTCAACGATGGGCCCGCTGTTCCTGACGACAAGCGTGAACAAATCTTTGAACGTTTTGTGCGCCTAGCGCCTGACCGCGCTCGAAACACCGGCGGTTCGGGGCTTGGGCTAAGCATCAGTCGCGGTTTGGTCGAAGCACACGGCGGCAGCTTAGTTTGCCTGCCTGCTGAAGGCGGCGCTCTTTCGGGCGAACGAGTAGCCCGCGAAAACCTCACCGGTGCAACTTTTGAAATGCGTTTGCCAATCGCGCCCGTGCCCGCCGAAGCCTATGAGGCCGCGCGCACTGGCAACTCTCAAGATTTTTAGTGCATAGGCCTCGGCTAAACTTGACCCTGTGAAGATTCTGGTTTTAGGCGGCGGCGCCCGCGAACACGCAATTGTCAAGGCACTGATTCGCACCGGCACCCCAGCTGAAAACATTGTGGTTGCCCCTGGCAATGCCGGCATTGCTGGCGACGTTCGCTGCGTTGCGATTGACCCAAACAGCCCCCTAGAAACCACCAAGTTTGCGCTTGAACACCAAATCGAGCTCGCCATCATCGGCCCTGAAGCACCGCTCGTGGCTGGTGTTAGCGACGCACTTCGCAGCGAAGGCATCGCAGTGTTTGGCCCAAGCCAACTGGCAGCGCAGCTCGAAGGCAGCAAGTCTTTTGCAAAAGAAGTTATGGCTGCGGCCGATGTGCCAACCGGAATGGCCCGCGAGTGCACCACTATTGCCGAGGTTGAATCGGCTATTGATGACTTTGGCGCCCCTTATGTTGTGAAGGCCGATGGCCTCGCAGCTGGCAAAGGCGTGATTGTCACCAGCGACCGCAAAGCAGCTATCGCTCACGCCGAGAAGTTCATCGACGGGGGCATTCTGGTTGAAGAGTTCTTGGCCGGCGAAGAAGTTAGCCTGTTCTTTTTGAGTGACGGCGTTAACGTTATGCCGCTCACTCCAGCCCAAGATTTCAAGCGCGCCTTCGACAACGACCAGGGGCCAAACACTGGCGGCATGGGTGCCTATAGCCCACTGCCTTGGTTGCCTGCCGGTTTCGTTGAAGAAGTTCAGCGCACCGTTGCCGAACCAACCGTTGGCGAACTCTCGCGCCTCGGCTCGCCATTCATCGGCTTGCTTTATTGCGGTCTGATTGTGACTGAGCGTGGCATTCGCGTGATCGAGTTCAACGCACGCTTCGGCGACCCAGAAACTCAGGTTGTGCTTCGTCGCCTAACCACCCCACTGGCAGGTCTGCTCTATGCAGCTGCCCTTGGCAACCTCGAAACCGCGCCAGAACCTCAGTTCACCAAAGAGGTTGCAATCACCGTGGTGCTTGCTAGCGAGGGCTACCCAGAAACCTCAGCCCCAAGTCGCCCGATTCACGGCCTGCACCACGCGGCAGCCATTGAAGGCGTCGAGATTTGTCATGCAGCAACCGCCCAAGGCCCCGAACACCTCATGGCAACCGGCGGGCGCGTGCTCTCTGTTGTTGCGGTTGGCCAAGACTTTGCCCAGGCCCGCCACCGCGCCTACGAAGCCATCGGCCATATCAAGCTCGAAGGCAGCCACTATCGCAAAGACATCGCCAAGAAGGTTGCACACTAATGGCAGCTCAGGCCATCGCCGGGTGGAACCACGTTTATAGCGGCAAAGTTCGCGACCTCTATGAGTCGGCCGACCCTGCGCTTAGCCACCTAATCTTGGTGGTGGCGAGCGACCGCGTTAGTGCGTTTGACCACGTGCTTGAGCCGAGCATCCCCGCAAAAGGCAACCGACTAACAGAACTCACCAACTGGTGGTTCGACCGCCTCGAAGTGCTCAACCACGTTTCACACGAAGTGCCGGTGCCAGCCGAGGTTGCTGGTCGCGCAACGGTTGCTAAAAAACTACGGATGTTCCCAATCGAGTGCGTCGTGCGCGGTTACATATCGGGTTCGGGGTTCAAAGACTACCAAGCGACCGGCGCCATCTGTGGCGTTGCCTTGCCCGAGGGTTTGCAGTTTGGCGGCAAGCTGCCTGAACCAATCTTCACCCCAGCATTCAAAGCTGAGCTTGGTGACCACGACGAAAACATCACGTTCGAACGCGTTATTGAACTTATTGGCACCGATAACGCCTACGCCCTTCGCGACCTTTCGCTGCAGATTTTCAACCGAGCTTCAGGCTTAGCCGAACAGGCGGGTCTAATCTTGGCCGACACCAAGTTTGAGTTCGGCATCGACCCCGCCAACGGCCAAATCACTTTGGGCGATGAAGTCCTTACCCCCGACTCAAGCCGTTTCTGGTCGAAGGCAGCTTGGCTGCGCGGCGAACGCAAAGAATCGTTTGATAAGCAGATTGTGCGCAATTGGCTAGCTGATAACTGGGATTCCTCGGGCACCACACCCCCACCAGCACTACCTGCCGACATCGTCGCACAGACTGCTGCAAAGTATGCCGAGCTGGTTGAGCGCCTAGCCACCGAAGTTGCCTAATGAGCAACCTAAATCTCGAAGAACTTCTAGCCGTTGCCATGCAGGCTGCCGAGGTTGGTGCCGATATCATCAAGACCTATCGCAAGCAAAGCACCCTCACCTTTGACACCAAGGGCGACATCAACAACTTTGTGACCGAAGCCGACCTCGCGAGCGAGAGGGCTGTTCGCGACGCTATCCGTTCAAATCGCCCTAATGACACGATCACCGGCGAAG
>CAISOV010000022.1 GCA_903887175.1 uncultured Micrococcales bacterium | reverse complement strand
GCTGGCCAAGCCGACAATCTGCTCTATCAGCTGGGCACTCAAGATCAGTTGGCTGGGCAAAGCCAGAGCCTTTATGAGCGAGCCGTTCAGCGCCAACAATATGCTCAGTCGATTACCGACACGCTTAAAGCTGCAAAAGCTCAGCTGGCCAATGAGGCCACGGTTGCTCAGGCAGCGTTTGCCGACGCCAAGGCGGCTGCGAGCGCGGTTCAAGCAAAAGTTGATGCCAACAATGCGCTGAATAAAACTTTTTATGCACAGCTGGCTAGCTTGCGCCACACCACCGCAACGCTTGAGCAACAGCGCGCTGACGGTCTAGCTGCTGAAGCGCGTCAGAACGCCGTCAAAACTATGCCAATCGCCCCAGAGCTTTACAGCGTTGGCCCAGCTGACCAGGGCAAAGTTGACACCGCACTTGCTTTTGCTCGCGCGCAGCTCGGCGAGCCCTATGTGCTCGGAGGCATGGGCCCAAGAATTTGGGACTGCTCAGGAATCACCAAAGCCTCTTATGCGGCTGCCGGCCTATACATCGGCACGCACTCTGCCACGAACCAGTTCGACACCATGGCGGCTGAACGCCGATTGGTTCCGCTCAGCCAAGCCGTTCAAGGCGACCTCATGTGGTACACCCAGTCGTCAGCGTTTAACGGCGACAAATATCACGTGGTGATTTATTTGGGTGGCGGCATGATGCTCGAAGCACCAAACCCGTCTGCAACAGTTCGAATCGTGCCACTTCGCTATGGCGAACTCTTCCCCTATGCGGGCCGACCGTCAGCTTAATGCAAAACTGCATCCACATTTTTAGTGCGGATGCAGTTTCTTTATTGCAGGTGTGGTTCTAGAAAACTTAGCCTTGGTAGCGAACCTGAGCTTCTTCGATGAGCTTCTCGGCGGTGACGCGGTCAGCCCACTCGCCAACTTTGACCCACTTGCCAGGCTCGAGGTCTTTGTAGTGGCTAAAGAAGTGCAAAAGCTCATCTTTGGTCTGCTGCGGAACATCGTTGATGTCTTGAATGTGAGCCCAACGCTTGTCTTTAGCTGGCACGCAAAGAATCTTCTCGTCGATGCCACCGTCGTCTTCCATAGGCAAAACGCCAACTGGGCGAACGCTCACTACAACCCCCGGGTAAACCGGAAACTCAAGAAGCACGAGGGCGTCTAGCGGGTCGCCGTCGCCGCCGAGGGTGTTGTCGAAGTATCCGTAGTCAACTGGGTAAACAAACGGTGTAAACAGCACGCGGTCAAGGTGAACGCGACCGGTTTCGTGGTCAACCTCATATTTGTTGCGGCTGCCGCGGGGAATCTCAATGACGGCGTCAAATGGCACGGGGGCTCCTAAAGTTTTGGGCAAGTCTCTCTCGCCAACCCTTATAGGTTATCGAATTGCGAAGCTAGGCTTTTATTTATGGCGGCCCGACCAAGACTGACACCTGCGATTGCCGACGTTCGGCGTGCGGTTAGAGACTCATTGCATGCCGCTGCTGTGGCCTCGGGCGAGCCGCTAGTTGGTGGCCAACTAATTTTGGTGGCTTGTTCTGGTGGGCCTGACAGTCTGGCTTTGGCTGCCGCTTTGGCGTTCGAGGTTAGGTCAACGCAGCTCGCTGGCTTAGGTTTGCGGGCCGGTGCTGTGATTGTTGACCACGGCCTTCAAGCCCTTTCGGGTGAGGTCGCAGCCCGAACCGCTGAGGTTTTGCGTGGTTTAGGGCTTGCGCCAGTCGAAATTGTTAAGGTTCAGGTAGGAGTCGTTGGCGGGCCAGAGGCGGCCGCCCGCGATGCCCGTTATGAAGCACTGCGCTCGGCAGCGGCAAAGTTGGGTGCGCGTTTTGTTTTGCTGGGCCACACGTTGAACGATCAAGCCGAAACTGTTCTGCTGGGGTTAGCTCGAGGCTCAGGCGCTCGCAGTCTGAGCGGCATGGCTGCAGTTAGCCCAATAGAAGGTGCCGGCGAGTTTTTGCGACCGCTGCTGACCGTTACCCGTGAAACCACTGAGGCTTTCTGTGTCGATAGCTCACTTGTGCCTTGGCATGACCCACACAACCTTGACCCAAAATTCACGCGGGTTCGGGTGCGACAAAAAGTTTTGCCATTGCTCGAAAGCGAACTTGGCCCCGGGGTAGCTCAGGCCCTAGCCCGAAGCGCTGAACTGCTTCGTGCTGACGCTGACTTTCTTGAAGACTTGGCAAACACCGAGTTCAAGCGTTTGGCACTGCTCGGTGCCACCGAACTCAGCTTCGAGCACATCGGTTTGAATGAGTTAGCCGGAGCTATTCGCAGTCGTGTTCTCAAGTTGGCGCTCGGCGTATTCGCTGCCGAAAGCAGTGCCACGCACATTCGCTCAATCGAAGATTTGCTCGACAACTGGCACGGGCAGAAACCACTCACTCTGCCAAGGGTTAGAGTAGAACGTGCGGGTGAGAAACTCGTTTTTAAGAGCACAAAAACCATGAAATCTGGAGTCTGCTGAGTGGATGTTTCAAAGGTCGCTGACCAAATTACAAAAGTTTTGGTCACCGAAGAGCAGATCAAAGCCCGTGTTGCCGAACTGGCCGCCGAAATCGATGCTGCTTATGCCGGCAAAGAGCTTTTGCTGGTGGGCGTGCTCAAGGGCGCTGTGATGTTCATGGCTGACCTCTCACGCGCAATGCAGATTCCCACCCAGGTTGACTGGATGGCCGTCTCTTCTTATGGCTCTGGCACAGTGTCTTCGGGTGTTGTTCGCATTTTGAAAGATCTTGACGCTGATGTTTTGGGCCGCCACGTGCTCATTGTTGAAGACATTGTTGACTCAGGTTTGACGCTATCTTGGCTGGCGCACAACTTGACCAACCGTGGTGCGGTTTCGGTCAAAGTTGTTGCATTGCTTCGCAAGCCTGAGGCTGCCAAAGTCGACGTGAACGTTGAGTGGATCGGCTTTGACCTGCCGAACGAGTTCGTAGTCGGCTATGGGCTTGATTACAACGAGAACTATCGTTCACTAACTTCGGTTGCTGTGCTTTCGCCAAAGGTTTACAGCTAAGTTATTCCGTTGGCGAACAGGGTGGGCTTCGCACCAGTGCGAGCGGTAACCTTATGGTTAGCCTTCTTGTCTTCTCGAAAGGAATGCGGCCCCGGCCGTGAGCATGAATCTTAAGAAACTTTTTAGTGGTCCTTTTATATGGATCCTCGTTGCCGTAACTGTCGTGATTATTGGCGCGAACCTTTTGAATGTCTCAAAATACAAACTTGTCGACACGTCGGTTGGTCTAAGTTACATTCAAAACGGCAACGCCGACATGGTGCACATTTATGACGGCGACCAGCGCGTTGACGTTGACCTTAGAACCGCCAACAAGACTGACGGTCAATTTGTTCAGTTCTATTACGTTGCCCCTCGTGGCCAGCAAGTTGCCAACATCGTGGCCGCTGCAAACATCAAGGGTTTTCGCGACGAGGTGCCTTCAACCCCTTGGTACCTTTCGCTGCTCGGCACTTTGCTGCCTTTTGTCATTATCGGTTTGATTTTCTGGTTTCTTATGGCAGGTGCCCAAGGCGGCAACTCGCGTGTGATGAACTTTGGCAAGTCTCGCGCCAAACTGGTGAACAAAGACAACCCCAAGGTCACTTTTGCTGATGTGGCTGGTGCTGACGAAGCTATCGAAGAGCTTGAAGAAATCAAAGAGTTTCTAAAAGAACCACAAAAGTTTCAGGCAGTTGGCGCCAAGATTCCTCGCGGCGTTTTGCTTTATGGCCCTCCGGGCACCGGCAAGACTCTTTTGGCCAAGGCAGTTGCTGGCGAAGCTGGCGTGCCGTTCTTCACAATCTCAGGTTCAGACTTTGTTGAAATGTTTGTGGGTGTGGGTGCCTCGCGTGTTCGCGACCTATTTGAGCAGGCTAAAGCCAGCGCACCAGCGATCATCTTTGTTGATGAAATCGATGCTGTTGGTCGCCACCGTGGCGCAGGCATCGGCGGTGGCAATGACGAGCGCGAGCAAACCCTGAACCAGCTTTTGGTTGAGATGGATGGCTTCGACTCGAAGACCAACGTCATTTTGATTGCAGCCACGAACCGCCCTGACATTCTTGACCCAGCTTTGCTACGCCCAGGCCGCTTTGACCGTCAGATTGGTGTTGGTGCGCCAGACCTTATCGGTCGAGAGCAGATTCTTAAGGTTCACGCAAAGAGCAAACCGATGGCAGACGATGTCGATCTTGCTGTGATCGCGCGTCGAACCCCGGGTTTCACAGGTGCTGACCTTGCCAATGTTTTGAACGAGGCTGCGCTGCTCACCGCGCGCAACAACGAGAAACAAATCACAGCGGCAACCCTTGATGAGTCAATCGACCGTGTAATCGGCGGCCCACAAAAGAAGAGCCGCCTGATGCAAGACCGCGAGCGTCTAAACACCGCTTATCACGAAGCCGGCCACGCTTTAGTCGCTGCATCGCTCAACAACAGCGACCCTGTCACCAAGATCACCATCTTGCCCCGTGGCCGCGCCTTGGGTTACACCATGGTCTTGCCACTTGAAGACCGCTATTCAATTAGCCGCAACCAGTTGCTCGACCAAATTGCTTATGCCATGGGTGGTCGCGTTGCAGAAGAAATCGTTTTTCACGACCCAACCACTGGCGCGTCAAACGACTTTGAAAAAGCTACCGGCACCGCTCGCCAAATGGTTACAAAGTTCGGCATGAGCTCTGTAGTTGGTGCTGTTTCGTTCGGCAGCGGCGGCGAGGTTTTCATCGGCCGCGATATGGCGCAGGCTCGTGAATATTCAGAATCGACTGCGCAACAGATCGACCTTGAGGTTCGCACAATCGTTGAAGCGGCGCACAAAGAGGCCTATCAGGCTCTTAATCTGAACCGCGCAATCTTAGATGAGCTAGCTAAGCAACTTATGGAACGCGAAACTTTGAACCAAGAAGAGATTGCAGAAATTTTCAAGGGCGTCAAAAAGTTGCCACAGCGCAAAATTTGGCTCTCGGCTGCTGATCGCCCTGTTAGCAAAAAGCCTCCAATCGCGATTCCGCTAAAAGGCTCAAGCGCTTCAAAACAGGCCGTAATCGACAAAGCCGAAGCCGCTGCAGCCGCGCCTGCTAAAAAGCCTCGCGCACCTCGCAAAACTAAAGCTGAAACCGAAACCAAGTAGTCGTGGTTGACGCCGCACGCATTCAGGCCGCCGTTGTCGAGTTGCTCTCGGCAATCGGCGAAGACCCGACGCGTGCCGAGCTGCAAGCCACTCCGCAAAAGGTTGCCGAAGCTTATGCCGGCTTCTTTAAAGGAATAGGCCAAGACCCGCTGGCTGTGCTTGCCGAGACCTTTGAAGCCGAACACAACGAGGTTGTGATTCTAAAAGACATTGAGCTGGTTTCAATCTGCGAGCACCACCTGCTGCCGTTTACCGGCGTTGCTCACATTGCCTACCTGCCAACCGATCGTGTGGTCGGCTTAGGTCGACTTCCAAGACTTGTCGAAGTGTTGGCAAGTCGGCCGCAGCTGCAAGAGAACCTCACAGCGCAAATCGCTTCAGCGCTTGAAGCTGGCTTAGGTGCCAAAGGCGTTGTGGTGGTTATCGAAGCCCGCCACCACTGCGTGGCTTCGCGAGGCGCCCGCCAACCCGAGGTCAGCACAATAACCATGGCAGCTCGAGGCGTTTATGATCAACCGGCCGCGCGCGCCGAGGTCATGGCGCTGATCACCAAATAACCAGGCTTGGCAACTATGACCAACCCAAGCCCAGCCGCCACAATGTTGCCTCGCCTAATGGGCGTGCTAAACATCACCCCAGATTCGTTCAGCGATGGCGGGCAGTTCACCTCGGTTGAAGCTGCCTTAGCCCAGGCAAAACTTTTGATTGAGCAAGGTGCAAGCGTGATTGACGTTGGCGGCGAATCAACCAGGCCCGGTGCAACGCGCCTAACGCCGGTCGAAGAGCAAGCTCGCGTGTTGCCGGTCATTGAAGCGCTAATGTTCTTGCCCCAGGTTGCTAACGGGTCTGCAGTGCTCAGCATCGACACAATGAATTCTTCAACTGCCAGATTGGCCGTTGAAGCCGGAGTGGGAATCGTGAACGATGTTTCGGGCGGCCAAGCTGATTCACAAATGTTTGCCACCCTCGCTCAGGTTCTAGCCATGCGGCCCGATGCCAGATATGTTTTAGGCCATTGGCACAGCTTTGAACTAGGGGCTGGCGCGGTTCAACAGACCGACGACATCGTGGCATCGGTCACGGCCGAGCTGAAAGCGCGAGTTGCGTTAGCCGAAGCATCAGGTCTCAAACGCCAACAAATCATTGTTGACCCAGGGCTAGGTTTTGGCAAAGATTCTGCTCAAAACAGGCAGCTCATTGAAGGCTTCAACACTCTTGCAAGCCTCGAACTGCCAATTCTGATTGGCGCCTCGCGCAAGCGATTTTTAGCATTCGAAATAGCTGAAGCAAAAGGCATCGGGCTCGCAGACGTAACAGCAGAACAGCGCGATGAAGCAACGGCCGAGCTCAGTGTTTGGCTTTGGCAGCATTCTCTAACCAGCAAAAAAACTGACCAACTGTGGGGTTTTCGAGTGCACAACGTTCAAGCCAATATTGATGCAATGCGAGTTGCAGCAGCGTTGCGGTTTGCACACTGAGCTAACGACCTGCAAAGTTAAAACATGCGTCAAAAAATTCAACTCACCGGCCTGCGAGTTTTTGGGCACCACGGGGTGCTTGACTTTGAAAAAACCAACGGCCAAGAGTTCATCATCGATGCTGCTGTGTGGGTCGATGCCACCGATGCAGTGGCCAAAGATGATGTTGCCAGCACCGTGCATTATGGTGACCTTGCCGACGCATTAGCTGCCAATGTTGCCAACGAACCAGTTGATTTGATTGAGACTTTGGCGTGGCGCCTTTTGCGACTCGCGCTGGCATTCGGAACAACCACCGACCAAACTCGCAAAGGCGCAACCTTTAGCCCCGTGATAAAAGCCGAAATCACCGTGCACAAGCCCAACGCACCAATAAACCACAAGTTCGATGACGTATCAGTCACAGTCAAAGGCCGGCGCAAATGACAGCCGTGATTCTTGCCCTCGGCGGCAATCTTGGTGATCGTGAAGCAAACATTCGCGCCGCTTTTGATGGTTTAAAAAGTCACAAAGCGATTTCTAAAGTAAAACTTTCGCCAATGGTTGAAAGTTTTGCGGTGACGCTCGACGGGGTTGACGAATCAAAGCCAAAGTTTTTGAACGCCATAATTTCGCTCGAAACCAGTTTGAACCCAAAAGAGCTTTTAGCGTTTGCTCAAGAAATTGAAACTGCGCGAGGCCGCGTTCGTTTAATGCGATGGGACAGCCGCACGCTCGACATCGACATCATCACGTTTGGTTCGACCCTCAAAGCAACAAAAAATTTGACTCTGCCGCACCCGCGGGCTTATGAACGTCCCTTTGTGTTGGTGCCCTGGATGCTTCTTGACCCCGCCGCCGTTTTGCCGGGTCACGGCTCCGTCTCGCAGTTAGCTGCCGACATGCTCGATCAGGTCGTGATTCTCAAATGAAACCGACACGTTTTTTGACCCTTTTGGCCGTCGCCGCGATTGATGGTTTTGTTGCGCTCATCGCAACTGATCTTTTTGTTCGGTCTGGCAAGGCAGTTTTTATCGCGCCAACCAGTTTGATTTTCACCCTTCCCGCAATCGCGATTTTGCTGGTGGCTTTTGCTTGGCCGATGCTCAAATATCGTCGCGATTTAGCAGCTGCTCTAAAAGCCAAAGAACCCAAGCCCATCAAACGCATCGACCCGTTTTATGCGGTTCGACTTCTGGTGTTGGCTAAAGCCAGCTCGTTCACATCAAGCGCAATATTAGGTTGGCAAATCGGTGTGCTGTTGTATCTGTTGAGTCGGCCGGCGCAAGGGTCTGAGGCCATGGCCCGAACCATTGAAGCAGGCATCGCGGCTGTGGTTTTGCAAGTCGTTGCACTGGTCATTGAGCGATTCTGCCGCTTGCCAAACGAAGACCGCGGTGCAAACTCGGCTGAACCTGAGGCCACAGCATGACCGGCGCAGCGAGCGGCCGGCTGAGTTTTGGTGTGATTGGCGCTGGCCCGGTTGGCGTTGCCCTTGCCCAGGCGCTGGCTGGCGCCGGGCATCAGTTAGTCGGCATCAGTGCTGTTTCAGCCGAAAACCTTGACCGAATCGATGCCATGTTGCCAGGGGCTGAGCTTTTGCAGGTCGACGAAGTTATCGAACGCAGCGACTTAGTGCTGCTGGCGATACCTGCAAACCAAATTCTTGACCTAGTGAGTGGTGCAGCCGAAACCCACCTTTGGCGAGCCGGCCAGTTGCTTGCGCACACCGCGGGTGAATACGGATACTCGATTTTGGCCCCCGCTTCGCAGCAGGGCGTGATTGCGTTGGCGATTCATCCGGCAATGCGCTTCACGGGCACGAGCATCGATGTTGCCCGCATTCGCGAAAGTCATTTTGCCGTGAACGCACCAAAAGTTGCGCTGCCAATTGTCGAAGCACTCGTAATTGAAATGGGTGCTGAACCCTTTGTGATCGCCGAATCTGACCGTGACAAATATTTCGAGGCGTTTGAAGTTGCAACTAACTTTTCGGCTCTGGTTGTGAATCAGGCAATTGGTCTGCTCGAAGAGGTTGGGTTGTCAGACGCCCGAGCTGTGATTGCACCTGTGGTGCGAAGCGCTGTTGAACAGGCCCTGGCCAGCGGGCACCAGCCGTTTGACCCAGACGAACTCACCGGCGGTCGCTGATGCTGAGGTTTAGTTCGGCTGCCGATTTGAAAGCCGCAGTAGGCAATGCCCGCACCTCAGGTCGAGAAATTGTTTTGGTGCCAACGATGGGCGCTTTGCATGCCGGCCACCTTTCTTTGGTTGAGTTAGCTAAAGCTGGGCTGCCAGAGGTGCCTGCCAGTGAGCGCAAAGCCCCGTTCGTGATTGTTTCAGTTTTTGTAAACCCGCTGCAGTTTGGGGTTGGCGAAGATTTCGAAAGGTACCCTCGCACTTTGGAAGCCGACGCAAAATTGCTTGAAGGCGCCGGCGTCGATGTTTTGTTTGCGCCTGAAGTCGAAGAGGTTTACCCGAATGGGCAGGCTGGCGCGAATCACAAAACAGCTGGCAAGGCCGCAGAGATTCTTGAAGGGCATTCACGCCCCGGGCACTTCGACGGAATGTTGACTGTGGTTGCTCGGCTTTTTGATCTAGCTGAACCAGACCGAGCGGTTTTTGGCGCTAAAGATGCCCAGCAGTTGTTTTTGGTGCGTCAAATGGCAGCCAAAGATTACCCAAACCTGCTCGTGCAGGCTGCGCCAACGGTGCGCGAAGCCAGTGGGTTGGCAATGTCGAGCCGCAACCGGTTTTTGAGCGCCGATGACCTTCGTGCTGCAACTGCTCTGAACCGCACGCTTCGTCAGGCTTGCAGCGAACTCGAGGCTGGCGCGCCCGCTGATGAAGTTCTTGAGGCTCACCGGCGCCAACTCGAGTCAGATGCTCCGCAGGATAAACTTGATTATCTGCAGCTGGTTAGCGCAAACGATTTTGAACCAGTTTCGAACGATTTTCACGGCTCGGCGATTTTGCTGGTTGCCGCCAACATCGGTCAAACCAGGTTGATTGACAATTTAGAACTTTTGATTTGAAGGAGCCCGTCATGAGCGACGAACTCAAGGCCACAGCAGCTGAAGCGGTTGCAGTTGAGTCTGCCGAAGAGGCCGACCTGCCCGAACAGATCGCCATTCGCTTGGCTAAGCGTGAGCGACTGATTGCCGAGGGCGATGCCTACCCGGTGAGCTTGCCTATCACTCACACCATCGAGCAGGTTCGCGCGGCTTACCCTGACCTTGAGATCGACGTCGCGACTGGTGACACCGTTTCGATTGCCGGTCGAATTGTTTTTCAGCGCAACACGGGCAAGCTTTGTTTTGCGACGTTGCAGGCCGGTTCGGGCCAGCGCATTCAGGCGATGCTGAGTCTCGACAAGGTTGGCGAAACCGCGCTTGAAAGTTACAAAGAACTCGTTGACCTTGGTGACCACCTGTTTGTGACCGGTGAGG
>CAISOV010000021.1 GCA_903887175.1 uncultured Micrococcales bacterium | reverse complement strand
GGTCTTGAGTTTCGGTCTGCCAGTCGCTGAGGTGCTTCAGCCATGCAAGATCTTCTTCGTTGGCTGCTCCCCCCTTAGCAACCTGCTCTTTGTATTTCCAGTGAGCTGCGACGCCATATTCTGCGCGCTGGTGCATGTCGAAGGTTCGAATCTGAATCTCGACTGGTCGCCCATGTGGGCCCAACACCGTGGTGTGCAGTGATTGATAAAGATTGAACTTCGGCATTGCAATGTAATCTTTGAAACGACCCGGAACGGGGTTCCAGCGAGCGTGAATTGTTCCAAGAATTGCGTAGCAGTCACGAAGTTCAGGCACCAGCACCCGAATGCCAACCAAATCATAAATGTCGTCGAACTCGCGACCTCGAACGACCATTTTTTGATAGATCGAATAGTACTGTTTAGGCCGGCCGGCCACTTTGCCTTTGATTCGGCCGTCACGAAGGTCGGCTTCGATGGCATCAGTGATGGTCTCGATGAACTCTTCGCGCTTTGGTGCGCGCTGGCGAACCAGATTGACGATCTCTTCATAAACTTTGGGATACAAGATTCCGAAAGATAAATCTTCGAGTTCATTTTTAATGGTGCTGATACCAAGACGATGTGCCAGAGGCGCATAGATTTCGATAGTCTCTTGAGCTTTGCGCCTGGCCGAGTCTTCGGGCATGAACTGCCAGGTGCGAGCGTTGTGAAGTCGGTCGGCGAGCTTTATAACTAGCACGCGAATGTCTTTAGACATTGCAACTACCATTTTGCGCACTGTCTCAGCTTGTGCGTTGTCGCCGTATTTAACCTTGTCTAGTTTGGTGACCCCGTCGACAAGCATTGCAACTTCATCACCAAAGTCTTTTGTTAGCTGCTCCAGGTGATAGTCGGTGTCTTCGACAGTATCGTGCAACAGTGAGGCAGCTAACGTTACCGGCCCAATGCCAAGTTCAGCCAAAATGTGGGTGACAGCTAGAGGGTGTGTGATGTAGGGCTCGCCGCTGCGACGTTTTTGTTCGCGGTGTGCCTCTTCAGCGATGTCGAACGCTTTTTCGATGACGGTGGTGTCAGCCTTGGGGTGATTGAGCTTGCTGAGGCGAATGATTTCGGCCAGTTCGCTCGCGTAGGGGCCAGTTCTAGCGAAGAGTCTAGGCAATTTACTGCGCAGGGCAGCAAGTGAACCGGTTGGTGTTGCGTCGGTCACTAGGCCTCCTCGATTTAGCTATTCTTCAAGCCTATCAAGGCCGACAAAAACTAATCGCCGACCGGTAACTAACCGATCGGCGATTGTTGTTGCATGCAATCTATTAGGCGCGAGCGGCCTCAACGCGCTTCGCCGCTGCCTTGTATTTCTTTTCACCTTCACGAAGGTGCGAATAGACTGGCGCAGCGATAAACAGTGTTGAATAAGTGCCGACTACGATTCCAACGAAAAGTGAAAGCGCAATGTCGCGAAGGGTTCCAGCGCCGAGAAGCGTGGTGCCGATAAAGAGAATCGAAGCTACTGGCAACACGGCAACAACTGAGGTGTTGATTGATCGAACCAAAGTCTGGTTCACTGCTAGGTTTACCCGCTCAGCGAAGGTTGATGACTCACTGTGCTCGACCTCAAAAGTGTTCTCACGAATCTTGTCGAAAACCACCACGGTGTCATAGAGCGAATAGCCAAGAATGGTCAAGAAGCCAATAACCGCTGCCGGGGTAACTTCGAAACCTAGGGCTCCATAAACTCCGGCTGTGATAACCAAGTCGTGCAGCAATGAGATCACTGCAGCCAAAGACATTTTGAGGGTTCTGAAATACAGAGCCATCAAGATGGCGGCGAGCAAAACGAATACGATTAGGCCGTTGAGTGCCTTGCCAGTGACATCGGCACCCCAGTCAGCACCAATCGATGAGCTAGCTACATCTGAGCTAGGAACGCCATAAGCCTTAGCAATGGCTACTCGCACAGACTCAGAAACAACAGGATCATTATTGCTGATTTGAATTCGTAATGAGTCGGTTCCAACGTGAGTCACATGGGTAACCTCGGTGGGCAATACGCTGGCCACCGCGCTCGAAGCTAGAGAATCTGCCTTGTTGCCAACGGCACTAATGCGGTATTCAGAGCCGCCTTTAAACTCGATGCCAAAGTTGTAGCCGCCCCTAAGAATTGGCAACACTACAGCGAGAGCAATCATCACCGCAGCGATTGAATACCAAAGCTTGCGTCGACCGATGAAGTCGATTGAACGATCGCCACTGTAGAGCGCGTTTCCAAAGTCAACAAATTTAGACATTATGCGTCCTTTTCTGAGGTTTTACCTGAGTTTTTTACCGAGGCCAAAGCTTCTGCAGCTTTTCGCTCAGCAATCGTCTGACGACGAACTGCTTCGCCTGAGGCTTTGGCAACTTTTCCGGCCTTCTGGTTTTCAGCGATTCTAAATTCTCCGCGACCGGCGTAACTTGCAGATTTCATCACTGTGATGTCGAGGCCTGACCATCTGTGGCCTGAGCTGAAGAATTCAATGCGCGAGAACAACTGCAACATCGGGTGGGTGAACAAAGTAACAACTGCAACGTCGACGAGCGTTGTCAGACCAAGGGTGTAGGCAAAACCTCGCACGCTACCCACAGTCAGGGTGTAAAGCACCACGGCGGCTAGCAGGCTAATGCCGTCTGAAACCAAAATCGTTCGAATAGCGCGTTTCCAACCACTTTCAACGGCGGTGCCAAGCGAACGACCATCGCGAAGCTCATCTTTCACACGTTCAAAGTAGACGATGAATGAGTCAGCGGTGATGCCGATCGAAACAATCAAACCAGCTACGCCAGCGAGTGACAGGCGGTAACCCTGGCGCCATGAAAGCAGGGTGATTAGAAGGTAGGTGATGATTGCTGCAACTACCAATGAACCGATTGTGATTGATGCTAGACCGCGGTATTGGAATATTGAATACGCGATAACCAGCAACAAACCGATTCCGCCCGCAATGAGTCCAGCCCAAAGTTGGCTGGTTCCCAGGGTGGCTGAGATGTTGTTTTGCGACTTCACCTCGAATGAAATCGGCAATGAACCGTACTTCAGCGAGTCTGCAAGCGCTTTTGCGCTGTCGTGAGTGAAGTTACCTGAAATCTGTGCCGAGCCGTTGGTAATAACAGCCTGTGCAACTGGGGCTGATAGCACATAGCCGTCGAGAGTGATCGCGAATTGAGCTCGCGGATCGCTCTGGCTGGCCTGGCCGATTGCATAAAGCCGCTTTGTGATGGCTGCGAAGGCTTCTTTGCCACTCAAGGTTTTTCCGCTGTTAGAGCTGTCGCCACCGAAAGTGAGGTTGACTACCCATGACGTGCCGGTCGAGCCGTTTGACAAAGTGTTGTTGCCAAAGTCAGCGTTCGTAATTTGCTCGCCAGTTAGAGCCAAGGTCTTGCCGTCGGTCTGCTTGAAAGAAACAGGGCCGAGCAGGTACTTGGTTGAAAGGTCTTCGCTACAGGTAACAATCGGTTGTGTCGGGTCGTCGATCTGACCGGGAGTGCGAAACTGCGTGCTGCAGTCAATGCCGTTGAACTTGCGGCGCAACGACTCGGTGATATAGTGCGTGTCACTTGAATCAGTTGGTGCCGCCGATGAAGATGGAACTGTAGGGCCGCCAGCAGCTGTCGCCGCGGCTGAAGCTGACGCACGAACTCTAGGGTCTGTGCTGTTAATGCCGCCACCAACGTAGGCCGAGGCGCCGCTCGAAGCGAACAAAACTGCTCGGAACTCGAGTTTGGCGCTGTTCTTGATCAGTTTGAGGGTATCCTGCGATGGAATTCCAGGAATCGAAACAACGATGTTGTTGTTATTGGTGTTCACCTGTGCTTCTGAAACACCCGTTGAGTTAACGCGCTGACGAATAATGCCGACTGCTTGGTTTAGCTGGTCTTGGGTGACTGATTTGCCGTTTGATACCAGCGGCGACAAGATGATTTCGGTGCCACCCTGAAGGTCAAGAGCGAGTTGCGGGGCTAAAGTTGCACCCCATCCGAACACGGTGCCGGCACCGATTAGAGCAGCAAAGATGCCCGCAAGCACCGATAACCAAACAAGGCGCTTTCGAGCGCCACTAACAACAGCAGAAGTAGACAAGGTGGATCCTCGGTTTATTGGGTTTGGGGTTTATTTTTTAGAAGTTTTCGACGGCTTAGCTGCGTCTTGAATCGGTTCGACAATCTCAGGCTGTTCGAGGGTGGTGTCAATGCCTCGAATAGCACCGATAACAACCCGCAAAAGGGTTCCAGGCGTGGTTTCAATAACTGCGATGCTGTCGTCAAGCGAAACAATGGTTCCGGTGATGCCTGAAACCAAAATAATGTGAGCGCCAACGCCAAGTGAGCTCTTTAGCTCTGCAGCAGCTCGCTTGCGCTTGCGGCCGCCGTTCCACATCATGTAGACCAAGAAAACCAAAAGTAGCGGAAAAAGTAGTGATTGCAGGTCAAAGCCTGAGTTGGCAGCCGCGGCTGGCGCTGCGGTCTTGAAAACGTTTAGTAGCAAGGTTTGAACCTAACGGTTGAAGTCATAAGAATAAAGCGCTTTGGCGCCTAGTCAAGTATAGTCTCTGGCTTAGGCAGTCCTAGGTGAGCAAACGCCGCCGCGGTAGCCTGACGACCGCGTGGAGTGCGAGCTATCAACCCTTTTCTCACCAAAAAGGGTTCCACCACTGCTTCGATTGTGTCTTGTTCTTCACCTACTGCGATAGCCAATGTAGACAGCCCGACCGGGCGCCCAGCGAATCGATGCGCCAAGACCTTAAGCACTTCGCGGTCTAGTCGATCGAGACCCTCAGAGTCGACTTCATAGAGCGTTAGCGCTGCTTCAGTTTCAACTGCTGTTACCACAGCAATGCCAGCTACTAATGCAAAGTCGCGCACTCGGCGCAATAATCGATTCGCAATGCGCGGGGTTCCGCGGCTGCGTGAGGCGATCATTGCGAGAGCCTTTGCGTCAACCTTAATTTGCAGCTTGTCGGCTGCTCTTGCTAGAACTTGCTCGAGTTCAGAGTCTTCATAGAACTCAAGGTGCGCAGTGAAACCACAACGGTCTCGAAGCGGGTTTGGCAACATTCCCGAACGGGTAGTTGCGCCTACGAGCGTGAACGGTGAGAGTTCAAGTGGAATCGCAGTTGCGCCAGCACCCTTGCCAACCATTACGTCGACGCGAAAGTCTTCCATGGCCAAATAGAGCATTTCTTCAGCGGTGCGTGCCATTCGGTGAATTTCATCGATAAAAAGAACTTCGCCAGGCACTAGTGAACTCAGAACTGCAGCCAAGTCACCAGCGTGCTGAATCGTTGGGCCGCTGGTTAGCCGCAGTGGCCTACCAGATTCGTGAGCGATGATCATTGCCAACGTAGTTTTGCCAAGGCCCGGGGGCCCTGCGAGCAGAATGTGGTCAGATGTTCTCTGCTGCAATGCAGCGGCTTCAATGATCAAAGCGAGTTGCTTGCGAACTTTTGGTTGACCAACAAACTCGTCAAGACTTTTAGGTCGCAGAGCCGATTCAAAGGCAAGCTCATTCTCTAAGGCCAAGCCATCAGTTTCATCGCTCATTTGTCTTCACCACCCGAAACAGCTTTTGCGGTGCCAAGTCTGCTCAGAGCTGCCCGCAAAAGTTGGTTGCGGTTTGCTGTTTTGAGCTCGCGGGCGACTTCTTCGACGACTGGAAGCACTACACGCTCGATATAACCAAGACCTAGCAAAGCCTCGACCACTGCCGAGGTCGCCTGATTGATCTCGCGCGCGGCTGCAGCCTTTTCTTCGCTCAATGCATTTGCCCCTTCGGCATGAGCGCCGGTTTCAAATGGTTGACCCGCTATTCCCAGTTTTCCTGCAAGGCTAACAGTGATGAGTTTGGCTGTCTTAGGGCCAATGCCTGAAACTCGCCTGAACGCAGCGTCATTTTCACTAACCACAGCGGCGGCGATTTCGTTCAAAGACATCACCGATAACACTGCTTGAGCAGACTTTGGCCCAACCCCGGTGACCGAACGCAAGAGATCGAAGACCAATAGTTCATCGGCGCTTTCGAAGCCAAAGAGCAGGTGTGCATCTTCGCGCACAATAAAGGCGGTGTGCAGAAAAGCCTCTGAGCCGGCTGAAAGATTCTGTCGAGAGTTTGATACCACCGACACCGCATACCCGACTCCCCCGACTTCAAGCACGACTAAACCGTTGCTGTTGCTCAGCACAGTGCCACGAAGAGAAGCTATCACCGCTTAACACTAACTACTGGTGCGGTTTTTAGCGGGTAGCTTTGCCCTTGTGTTGAGCAGCAATCTCGGCGGCGCGCCAAGCTTTCTGAGCTGGCGTTATGGAGTCGCTGATTTCACCTAGGTTTTTGGCCAAGGCTCGCCAGGCGTGACAAATTGCTATAGCGAGCGAGTCTGCTGCATCGGCAGGCTTTGGCACCTCTTTAAGTCCAAGTATGCTGGCCACCATTTTGCCAACTTGCTCTTTGTCGGCTCGGCCAGAACCTGTTACAGCAGCTTTCACTTCGGTAGGTGTGTGTAGGGTAACGGGAATTCCCCTGATGTGAGCGAGATACATAACTACACCAGAAATTTGCGCTGTGCCCATCACTGTGCTGACATTGCTGTCGGCATAGACGCGCTCAATAGCAATTGATTCAGGCGAAGCCTCGTCGATTAGCTTTGCTAGTTTGGCGCCGATTTGGCCGACTCGAGTTGCGGCATCAAGGTGGGTGTCGCTCTTGAACACGTCGACCGAAACCAGAGTTACCTTGCGAGATGGTTCAACATCAATAACCCCAACACCGCATCGCGTTAGGCCAGGGTCGACGCCTAAGACCCGAATCGACAACTCAGCCTCGCACTCAGAATCAGTCTTGTTCTAAAGTAGCCATGACTTCGGCGGTCATATCAAAGTTTGAATAGACGTTCTGAACGTCATCGACATCTTCTAGAGCATCGATAAGTTTTACGACTTTTCTCGCGTTGTCAGCTTCTTCAACGACAACCTGCATTGAAGGAACGAACTCAACGTCAGCCGATTCATAGTCGATTCCGGCTGCCTGCAGTGCAGTGCGCACCGCAACCATGTCGCTCGGCTCGCTGGTGATGACGAAGGTGTCGCCGCGGTCTTCTACGTCTTCGGCACCATGGTCTAAAACAGTCTCTAAGATTTTGTCTTCTGTGAGGTCAGCTACCTTTTCGACCAAAACTACGCCTTTGCGCGCAAAGAGATACGAAACCGAACCTGGGTCAGCCATGGTCCCTCCGTTGCGCGTGACAGCCACCCGAACCTCAGCTGCTGCACGATTCTTGTTGTCGGTCAGACACTCAATCAAGATCGCGGTTCCAGCCTGACCGCGTGCCTCATAGATGATTGTGGCGTATTCAACTGCGTCAGCACCCACACCTGAACCGCGCTTGATTGCACGGTCGATATTGTCATTGGGCAAAGAACTTTTGCGGCCCTTTTGCACGGCGTCATACAAAGTAGGGTTTCCGTCAAGATCAGGCCCACCCATGCGTGCCGCGACCTCAATGTTTTTGATTAGCTTGGCGAAAAGTTTTGCTCGACGGCCATCGATAACAGCCTTTTTGTGCTTAGTCGTTGCCCATTTGGAGTGGCCAGACATGATGCTCCTACGAAGTTTGCTTCTAGATTATTCAGCAAGTTTATCTTGCAGCGGCAACAATCTCGGCGAATAGAGCATGAATGCGTGTTTCGGCGGTTACTTCTGGGTGAAACGAAATAGCCATTACGTTGCCCTGCCGCACCCCAACGATTCGCCCGTCATCAAGCTGGGCGGTGATTTCGACCGCCTCGCTAACTTTTTCGACGATTGGCGCGCGAATAAAGGCAGCATGCACCAGCGAGTCGATGCCCTTAAATGCGAGGTCAGTCTCAAAAGAGTCAAGTTGGTTGCCAAAAGCATTTCGGCGCACTGAGACCTCTAGACCGCCGAAAGGTTCTTGATCATCAGTCTTATCGAGAATTTCGCTGGCCAGCATGATTAGCCCGGCGCAGGTGCCAAAAGTTGGCAATCCACCGGCAATTCGCTGACGAATTGGTTCGAACAAGCCATAAGTGCTCGCCAATCGATGAATTACTGACGATTCGCCACCGGGAATAACCAAGCCGGCGCAGGCGTCAATCTCATCTATTGAACGTACTTTTATAGCCTCGACAGCGATGGCGTCGAAAGTTGCGATGTGTTCGCGATAGTCACCTTGCAGGGCCAAAACCCCGATTGGTTTCACCAACCGCGCTCAGCCAAACGATGCGGTGCGGGCAAATCGGCGACGTTAATGCCAACCATGGCTTCGCCTAAGCCGCGACTGACTTCGGCCAAAATCTCTGGCTTGTCATAGAAGGTTGCTGCCTTAACAATGGCCTTGGCGCGGTCAACCGGGTTGCCAGACTTGAAAATGCCAGAGCCAACAAAAACACCGTCAGCCCCGAGCTGCATCATCATTGCGGCGTCTGCAGGAGTTGCAACGCCACCTGCAACAAATAGTGGAACTGGCAAACGGCCCGCCTTTGCCACTTCGCGAACCAGCTCGAAAGGCGCCTGCAGCTCTTTAGCTGCTACATAAAGTTCGTCGTCGGTCTTAGCAGCAAGAGCTCGAATTTCGCCCAAAATAGTGCGAATGTGCTTGGTCGCTTCTGAAACGTCGCCGGTGCCTGCCTCACCCTTTGAGCGAATCATGGCTGCGCCTTCGGTGATTCGGCGAAGCGCCTCGCCGAGGTTAGTCGCGCCACAAACAAAAGGCACGTCAAAGTTCCACTTGTCGATGTGGTTGATGTAGTCGGCTGGGCTCAAAACCTCTGACTCATCAATGAAGTCAACTTTTAGCGCTTCAAGAATTTGCGCTTCAACAAAATGGCCGATGCGCGCTTTTGCCATTACCGGAATCTTAACTTCGGCAATGATTCCATCAATCATGTCTGGGTCGCTCATGCGTGAAACGCCGCCCTGTGCGCGAATGTCTGCGGGAACTCGCTCAAGGGCCATTACTGCCACAGCCCCAGCGTCTTCAGCAATGCGGGCTTGTTCAGCGGTGACGACATCCATAATCACACCACCCTTAAGCATTTCGGCTAGACCGCGCTTTACGAGGGTGCTTGCAACAACAGGTTGATTTGGCTTGGTTTCAGTCATAGCTGTAATTCTAAACCGCTTGAAGCTTTAGTGTGCGGGCAGCGTAAAAATCGGTAACGCTTATGGCGAATTACTGCCGACTTAATCGAGTTCAGCCCAGGCTTTAGCGATGTCAGATCGCACTTCGCCAAGCAGTCTTGGCAGAGCTTTGGTCTTGGCAATGATCGGAAAAAAGTTTGAGTCGTGTAACCATCTAGGAACAATATGCTGGTGCAAATGAGCTGCGATGCCAGCGCCAGCTACTTCACCTTGGTTCATTCCGATGTTAAAGCCGTGCGCTCTAGAGATTTTCTTGAGCACGACCATGGCTTGCTGTGTGAGCAAACCGATTTCGGCCACCTCTGCCGCATTAGCTTCGTCATAAGTTGAAATGTGACGATAAGGGCAGATCAAGAGATGACCAGAATTATATGGATACAGGTTAAGCAGCGCGTAACTGGTTACGCCCCGATAGACAATTAGGCCTTCAGCATCAGCACCTTTTGGCGCCAAACAGAACGGGCAATCATCGTCGTGAGGCTGTTGACCGTGCTGAATGTACACCAGGCGGTGAGGAGTCCACAGCCGTTGAAAGTCGTCGGGAACCGCAGCGAAGTTTGCGCTTGGCTCGAAAGCGTTTGTGTTGCCGCCCTCGCCCTCTAACGCATTGTCTTCACTCAATGGCTAAACCTGCTCTTTGTTTGCTATTGCTTCAAGAATTCGCGCAATAGCTTCGCCCTTGGCTATGCCGTTTTGCTGACTGCCGTCGCGGAACCTGAAGCTAACGGCTTCGGCGTCGCGGTCTTCGCCACCAGCAATCAACATGAAAGGAACCTTTGCCATGGTGTGGTTTCGAATCTTTTTTTGCATGCGGTCATCGCTGTCATCAACCTGAACGCGAACACCTTTCGCCTTTAGTTCTGCTGCGATCTCGTGCAGGTATGCAGAAAATTCATCTGCAATCGGAATGCCGACAACTTGCACTGGGGCCAACCAAGGCGGAAAATGACCAGCGTAGTGCTCTGTGAGAACGCCAAAGAATCTTTCGATTGAACCAAACAGAGCACGGTGAATCATTACCGGTCGTTGTTTCGACCCGTCGGCCGCAGTGAACTCAAGCTCAAAACGCTCCGGCAGGTTGAAGTCGAGCTGAATCGTTGACATTTGCCAGGTGCGGCCAATGGCATCACGTGCTTGGACCGAAATTTTTGGCCCATAGAAAGCTGCTCCGCCTGGGTCAGGAACTAATTCGAGACCTGATTCCGTGGCCACTTTTTCGAGAGTCGCAGTTGCGCGTTGCCAAACCGCCGGGTCTCCAACGAACTTCGGGTTGCCCTCTTCTTTGGTTGAGAGCTCAAGATAGAAATCGTCGAGACCATAATCACGCAAGAGGTCAAGCACGAACTTGAGAACCTTGCTGAGTTCGGCTTCCATGTCGTCAGGCGTCACAAAAAGGTGAGCGTCATCTTGAGTCATGCCTCGCACGCGAGTCAGCCCGTGCAGCACGCCAGACTTTTCGTAACGATACACCGAACCAAACTCGAACATTCTTAGCGGCAAATCGCGGTAGCTGCGTGCCTGTGAACGATAGACCAAAATGTGAAAAGGGCAGTTCATCGGCTTGAGATAGTAGTTTTGCCCTTGCTTTCTAACTGCGCCGTTCTCATCAACCTCTTCGTCCATCTTCATGGGCGGGAACATGCCATCGGCGTACCAAGCCAAGTGGCCAGAAGTCTCAAAAAGATTCGACTTAGTTATGTGCGGGCTATAAACGAACTCGTAGCCGGCCTTCTCATGTTGCGCACGGCTGTAGTCCTCCATGACGCGACGCATAATGCCACCCTTGGGGTGAAAAACTGCAAGACCTGAACCGATTTCTTCTGGAAAAGAGAACAGATCAAGTTCGGCGCCAAGTCTGCGGTGGTCGCGACGGGCCGCCTCTTCGAGCCGCTCCTGATGCGCCTTTAGCTCGTCTTTTGTCGGCCAGGCAGTTCCATAAATTCGCTGCAACTGTTTGTTATTTTCGTTGCCTCGCCAATATGCCGAAGCAACCCGAGTTAGCGCGTATCCGTTGCCAATCATTCGGGTGTTTGGCAGGTGAGGGCCGCGGCAAAGGTCACGCCAAATGGTGTTGCCAGACTGCGGGTCAACGTTGTCATAGATGGTTAGTTCACCGGCGCCAACCTCGGCCGCACCCTCGCCAACATCGGAACCTTTGAGGCCGATAAGTTCAAGCTTGTAGGGTTCGTTGCTCAGTTCAATGGTGGCATCGCCCTCGTTAGTGACTCGGCGAACGAAACGCTGACCGCTGCGAATAATGCGATCCATTTGCTTCTCGAGAGCACGAAGGTCTTCGGGTGTGAAAGGCGTCTCGACGTCGAAGTCGTAATAGAAGCCATCGGTGATCGGCGGACCAATGCCAAGTTTTGCCTCTGGGTTGATGTTTTGAACGGCTTGTGCGAGCACGTGTGCAGTTGAGTGCCTCAAGATGTTCAAGCCATCGGGCGAACTGATGCTCACGCCTTCGACTACGGCGCCGTCATTGAGCTTGTGCGCTAAATCGCGCAGTTCACCGTTCACCCGCATGGCCACGATTGACCTGTCGGTGAATAGCTTGAATCCATCGGCCGAAGCCTCAACAAGGCGCTCTTGACCATCGACTGTCAACTTCAAATTCTCGGATTGAGACACAAAAACTCCATAATCTGCGATGCAATCATTCTAACCGCGCCAGATTTTTAGTTAGGCGTGCCTTGCTGTCGATATAAGAAAAAGTCGTGTTTTATTGGAGCCATGACTAAACCAAAAGACGTCGAGCTCGACGAGAAGCTGATTGCCAGTGCAGAGTTTCAGAAAACTGCCATGGCCGCCAAGCTTAATTGGCTGCGGGCAGGCGTTCTCGGTGCCAACGATGGCATCATGTCGACCTCAGGTTTGGTCATTGGCGTCGCCGGCGCCGACCCATCAAACACAGCAGCAATACTTGTGGCCGGTGTTGCGGCTCTTGTGGCTGGCTCGATTTCGATGGCTGGCGGTGAATACACTTCGGTAAGCGCTCAAAAAGATAGCGAAATCGCTGCACTTGAGGTTGAACGACGTGAGCTGGCTGAGAACCCTGATCTCGAGCTGCGAGAGCTGACGTGGTTCTATGAACAAAAGGGTCTTTCTTTTGAACTTGCAGAAAAAGTTGCCGTTGAACTCACTGCCAAAGATGCGCTTAGAGCCCACGCTGAGGCTGAATTGGGAATCGAAGTTGGCGAGCATTCCAGCCCAACACAAGCTGCTTTGGCGAGTCTCATAGCCTTCGCAGCGGGCGGCGTGCTGCCGCTACTTGCAATCACAAGTTTTTCTGCCGACACAAAAATTCTTGCAACTATCGGCGCGACACTCATTGCGCTCATCATCACGGGTTATGTCGGAGCGAAAATCGGTGGAGCAAGGGCCTTCAGAGCCATTTTGCGTAACGTAATGGTTAGCGGTGTAACGATGGGTGTTACGTATCTAATTGGCGCCCTGGTTGGCGGTCGAATCGGCTAAACGCACCGACTTCGCCGTTTAGACTTTTAGAGTGAATTCTTCAAAACATTACGACGTTGTATTAGTTGGCGCTGGCATTATGTCGGCAACGCTCGGCACCTTGCTCAAGCTCGTCAAGCCAGATCTCAGCATTCAGGTTTATGAGCGCCTCGAAGGCCCGGCATTAGAGAGTTCAAACCCTTGGAACAACGCGGGAACAGGTCACGCAGCGCTGTGTGAACTCAACTACATGCCCGACACCAATGATGGCTCTTTGCCCTCGCCAGACAAAGCAGTCGCAATCAACGAACAGTTTCAAATCAGTCGACAGTTCTGGGCGTATTTAGTTCAGCAAGGCATTTTGGGTGACCCTGAAACTTTCATTCACAGTGTTCCGCACATGACTTTCGTGCGTGGCGCAAAAGACGTTGACTACCTCGCACGTCGTTTCGAGGTTTTAAAGAACCAACCGCTCTTTGCGGGCATAGAGTTCAGTGACATTCCTGAAAAAATCGCCGAGTGGGCGCCGCTCTTGATTCAAGGGCGTGGCGGCGATGAGCCGATTGCGGCCACCCGCATTGAATCAGGCACAGATGTTGACTTCGGCTCAATCACGCGACAGCTTTTTGCTTGGCTTGAAACCCAAGGCGTTGAGCTTTCGGTTGGCCACGAAGTTAAATCGGTCAAACGCAAAGATGCCTCTTGGCGTCTTCGTGTTGCAAATCAATCTGGCCCGTTTGTTGTCACCGCAGATAAAGTTTTCGTCGGTGCAGGCGGATGGGCACTAAAGCTGCTTCAGTCATCAGGCATTCCAGAAGCCAAAGGCTACGGCAGTTTTCCGGTTTCTGGTTCGTTCCTGCGCACCTATAACCCAGACATCGTGGAACAACATGAGGCCAAAGTTTATAGTCAAGCGTCTGTGGGAGCTCCCCCGATGTCTGTTCCCCACCTTGACACTCGAGTTGTCGATGGCGAAAAGTCGTTGCTATTCGGCCCTTACGCAGGGGCGAATCCAAAGTTCCTAAAGAACGGTTCGATTCTTGATTTGCCGTTCTCGATTCGCCTTGCCAACATTGTTCCCTATTTGTCGGTGGCAGTTTCTAACCTTGCACTCGTGAAGTACCTGATCACTGAAGTGTTAAAGACCAAGGGCAAGAAATTCGAATCGTTACTCGACTTTGTGCCTACCGCCGACCCTCAGGACTGGGATGAAATTATCGCCGGGCAACGCGCCCAGGTGATCAAAAAAGATGCCGTTAAAGGCGGGGTTTTGCAGTTCGGCACTGAGGTGGTCATGTCAGCTGATGGAACACTCTCAGGCTTGCTCGGTGCCTCACCAGGCGCTTCAACCGGCACCGATATCATGATCAAGATTTTGAATCGGGCATTTGCTGACGAAGCCGCAAGTTTTGAAACTCAGCTTCACAAAATCGTTCCCAGTCTTGGAACCACGCTCTCAGCCGATGCTAAAAAAGCTGCTGCGAGTCTAAAGGCCACAGCCAAGGTGCTCAAGATTAAATAATCAACGATTTAAAGCAAAATGCCCTGACTAATTAGTCGGGGCATTTTTTGCGCGAAATAGAAAATCCCTCTGCCGTGAGAGAAGAGGGATTCGTGGTCGATACTGGGATCGAACCAGTGACCCCTTCCATGTCAAGGAAGTGCGCTACCGCTGCGCCAATCGACCGTCGGTAAAGATGGAGGTGAAGACGGGATTTGAACCCGTGTAGACGGCTTTGCAGGCCGCTGCCTCGCCTCTCGGCCACTCCACCGCGCTAAACAAGGCTTTCGCCTGATGCGAGCGGATGACGAGATTCGAACTCGCGACCCCAACCTTGGCAAGGTTGTGCTCTACCAACTGAGCCACATCCGCGTTGTCACCTTTCGGCAACTTGAAAATCATAACCTAAAAAACAGGGTGGTGCAAACTGCTCAGCCGTGGTGTTCACTGCACATTGCCCTGGTGGTGGATTGCTAGAGTTGTTTCAGATTTTGATTAGAAAGGTTCCCGTGGGCAACTATCACATTGGCAGTAGCGGGCCGTTAGAGTGGCTAGCTGCCTACGGGTTCGTTGTCATAGCTTTTCTTGCACTTGCCTTCGCGGCTATCGCACCATTGTGGATCTGGGCATCGAACATTCGCGACCGCTGGCCTGGCTTCACCAAGAATCAACGTGTGAATGCTCTGGCTTGGTATTTTCTCGTGCTTGGTGTGTCAGTTTTCTTTGTTTGGCGTGCTACCTATTTGGCCGAGGGCTAGCCTCGGGCTCCTAGGCGCCAACTCCAGCGCGGATCATGCCCGCTATAAGCCGACTCGCCATGAACCACCAAGTCGACACCGGCCAGCTCATCTGTTGAGGTGATGCGAAGACCGATGGTTTTTTGAATGCACCAGCCAATCGCATAGCTAAGGCAAAAGGCATAAATCAGAACGGTAAAGGCGCCTATCGCCTGCTTGCCCAACTGGTCGAAGGTGCCGCTATAAATAAGCCCAGCTCCATTTGCAAAAAACCCTAAATAGAGTGTGCCCACGAGGCCACCAACCAAGTGCACGCCGACGACATCTAGCGAATCGTCAAAACCAAGAATGAACTTAAGCTCAATTGCCATTGCACAGATCACTCCGACGATTGCGCCAAGCACCAGTGACCAGATCGGGGTTAGAAACCCACATGATGGCGTGATGGCTACAAGTGCTGCAACCGCGCCCGAACCGGCGCCTACCGAGGTGGCTTTGCCGTGCTTCAGCTTTTCATAGAGGCTCCAGGTGAGCATGCCGGCGACTGGCGCCGCCAAAGTGTTGACGAAAGCTAGCGTGGCCTTGCCGTTGGCTGCTAAAGCCGAGCCGGCGTTGAAACCGAACCAACCAAACCAGAGAATGCCAACACCTATCAAGACCAGCGGCACGTTGTGAGGCGCGTGCATGCCTTTAGAGAAGCCAAAGCGTTTGCCCACCACCAGCGCGAGAGCAAGAGCTGATGCGCCTGATGCAATCTCGACAGCCGTGCCGCCCGCGAAGTCAAGAACTCCAACGCGATAGACGAGCCATCCGCCATTCATAACGCGGCCGCTAGCGTCAGCTTGAAAATTGAATATCCACGATGCCACCGGAAAATAAACCAGCGTGGCCCAAACGCCAGCGAAGAGCATCCAAGAACCAAACTTTGCTCGATCTGCAATAGCGCCAGAAATTAGCGCAACCGTAATGATTGCAAAGGTGCCCTGAAACCCGGCGAAAACCAAGCTAAACCCATTGTTGTGGTCGGTAGCGTCTTGCAGTGCTCCACCGAGAAATAGCTGATTTAGATCAATGCCAAAGACGCCGTCAATGCCCACATATGAACCTCGACCAGCGTTGCCGAAACTCATTGCATAGCCGAAAATAACCCACATTACGGCTACCAAAGCAATAGAACCAAAACTCATCATCATCATGCTGACAACACTGCTGGCACGAACTAATCCGCCATAAAAGAACGCTAGACCAGGTGTCATAAAGAGCACCATGGCCGAGCAGATGATGAGAAAACCGGTTGCATCGCTGTTCATGTTTATATTCTGCCAGCTGCAATGCGCTCGACAAACCGACGAAACATACTCGAAACAATAGGTTTACGGGTAAGAAAAATGGGGAGCCACCGAAGTGACTCCCCAACTTTCTAGATAGCGTGAAGCTTTATACGTGAGCGCCGCCGAAAGCGTAGGCCTCTTCACCGTGAACGACGGTGTCGATGCCGGCGATCTCGTCTTCAGCCTTGACTCTGAAGCCAATGGTCTTCTCAATGATGAAGCCGATAACAAGGGCACCAAGGAACGAGTACAGAAGAACCGCTCCAGCACCCAGTGCCTGTGCACCGAGCTGGTGCCAGTCACCTGAGTCGAGAACGCCGATGCCGCGACCGAACACACCAATAAAGAGGGTTCCGAAGATACCGCCAACAAGGTGAATTCCCACAACGTCAAGTGAGTCATCGAAACCGAGTGCGAATTTCAGGTCGATCGCTAGAGCACAAAGTGCGCCAGCTAGCACGCCTAGCAGCAAGCCCCAACCTGGGTTCACAATGTCACAAGCAGGTGTGATTGCTACGAGGCCGGCCACCGCACCAGACGCTGCACCAATCGAGGTTGCCTTACCGTGCTTGATTTTTTCAATAATCAGCCAACCGAGCATTGCTGCTGCCGGCGCTGAAAGAGTGTTGATGAAGGCAATCGAAGCGATTCCGTCAGCAGCAATCTCTGAACCAGCGTTGAAGCCGAACCAGCCGAACCACAATAGACCCGCGCCAAGCAGAGTTAGAGGCACGTTGTGCGGCTGTGTGATGCCTTTGCTGAAGCCGAAACGCTTGCCAAGAACGATTGCAAGCGCAAGACCTGCGGCACCCGCGTTGATGTGAACTGCGGTACCACCCGCGAAGTCGTGAACTCCTAAGTTATAAACAATCCAACCACCGTCAGTGATTTTTCCGTCAGTAACAGTGAAGTTGAATACCCAGTTTGCGACTGGAAAATAAATCAAAGTTACCCAAATGCCGGCGAATACCATCCACGCACCGAATTTTGCACGGTCTGCGATAGCGCCAGAGATGAGTGCAACTGTGATGATGGCGAATACCGCCTGGAAAGCTACGAAAGCTAGGTCAGGGTGGCCGCTGGCCATTGCGCTTGGGTCGCCAAGTGCATTCTTGACCTGAGCATCAAGGTTCAAGAAGCTAGTGTCGATTCCCCAGACGCCGTCGATGCCGATGAATGTCGAGGTTCCGCCGTTCGAAAACGAAATCGCGTAACCGTAAATAACCCACAAAACTCCGACAAGCCCCATTGAGCCAAAGCTCAGCATCATCATGCTTACAACGCTCTTGGCCTTGACCATGCCGCCATAGAAGAATGCCAGACCGGGGGTCATGAGCAAAACAAGTGCAGCTGAAATCAAAACGAAACCAGTGTTTCCTTGATCCATTTGTCTACCTCTCTCAAATTAATAACCACGCCGGTTTTGGCGCTACGCCTAGTTTCTGCTACTTAAGTTTCGAGAATGGTGCCCGTAATGTTTCGCGTTTGTAAAACCTCAAGTTCGCTCCGTTCCCGAAGTCAGGTGCGGTGAGGCACTTTTGGGCAACAATAGATATGTGAATTTTTTTCGGGATGAACGCACGGGCGCCTTTTTTATGCTGATTGCCGGCTGTGCGGGCTTTTTAGCTTTCAACCTCGGGTTACTTGACGCGAGCATGGCTTCATTTAAGCAATCGGTTTGGCCCCTTGTTTCGCAATTTGGCATGGCCTTATTCTTTGTGTTGATTGGTTTCGAATTGCGCAGCGAGTTTAATGGCGGGCTGTTTAGCAGACCGAAAGCGGCATTGGTTCCCGCATTCGCAGCTCTGTTTGGCGTGATGGTTCCCGCAGTCGTCTTTGTTGGCATGGCGCTGATTGCGCGAGCCTCAAATGAGGTGATTGCTAGCTGGCCAATAGTTACTGCGACCGATGTAAGTTTTGCCTTGATGGCTTTTAGCGTGCTAGCCAAGAGCTTGCCTTCTGGCTTGCGAGCTTTCTTGCTGAGTTTCGCTGTGATAGACGACATAATCGCAACGATTGCCTTAGCTGTCGGCTTTCACAAGATTGAGGCATTGACTCCCCTGCTTTCGACGGCATTCGCTTTGGTTTTAGCCTTCAGCTTGTCAGCGTCTAGCGTTGAAAAGGCGATGAGAGTTCTGAGCCCCTTTGTCGCCTTCATAGTGTTGCCATTTTTTGCATTTCTAGCAATGCAAATAAGTTTCGACGCTTCGCTGCTTTTCGTCGGCACGAGCTCAGTGCTTTGCCCATT
>CAISOV010000020.1 GCA_903887175.1 uncultured Micrococcales bacterium | reverse complement strand
GAATACAACAACTTGATGCCATTTGATGGCGGCAAAGCCAACGAGATGTTGCCTGAGATTTTCGGCACAGTCGGCGAAGGTGTTTGGCTTCGCGAGCCAATCAAAGTTGATTTCGGCAAAAACATTCATTGGGGTGATGGCTGCTTTGCCAACTATGGCCTAATCGCGCTAGACGTTGCTGAGATCCACATCGGCAGTGGCACGATGTTTGGATGTAACGTGCAGCTCATGACTCCGCTTCACCCACTCAACCCAGAGATGCGTGCCAAGGGGTGGGAGGCAGGCAAGCCAATCATCATTGGCGCAAATGTCTGGGTAGGCTCAGGCGCAATAATCCTCGGCGGCGTGACGATTGGCGATGGTGCCGTGATTGGCGCTGGTGCGGTTGTGACCAAGGATGTTCCCGCACGCACTCTCGCGGTAGGCAACCCGGCACGAGTTGTCAAAGAGCTCTAGCCGGGCGAAACCTCGACCACACTTTTAGTGGTCGGCGATTTCCCAGGTGTGGCCACTCGGGTCTTGAAAGCTGGCGGTGCGCACGCCCCAGGGGCGGTCGATCGCGCCACTGAGCAACTTCACGCCGGCAGCCTCAAGTTCGGCAGCCGTTGCGTCAACATCAGCCACGCGAAGCGTATAAACCGCGCCAACACCTGAACCCTCAGAAACCACGGATGCCGGCTGAACCAACTCGACCGCCGCCGCACCCGACAGTACGTTGATCATGGTTTTGCCGCAAACATACACGGCTGAAACGTCGTCGCTAAACACCGTTTTTAGCCCAAGTTTGTCGCCATAAAACTCGATGCTCGCAGCCAGGTCGTGTGCCACCAAAGTTATGGCAAAGATTTCGTCGTCGAACAGCCCCTTCGGCGTCACACGTTCTTGCAACTGAATCACGTTGCCCTCGGGGTCAATCACGTCGAGGTAGTTGTAATCGCCATAGGTTGCAACCGAGTCACCAAAACGTGCAAACGTGCCAGCAACTGCCAACTTCGCCTCGGCGATGCTCGCCACGCTAAACACCGGCTTGATTGCAACCTCTTCTTGAGCTGGCAACCCTGCGGTTAGGCCAGCGGTTAGGCCAGTAGCATCACGATATTCCGCTGGCAACAGATGCAACAACACCGAGTTTGAGTCAGAGCTGAGTTCGGCGAAGCCATCCGTGCTCGAAATCACCTGCGCACCCAACAACTTGCCATAGAAGCCAGACTGCGCGGCGAGGTCTGAAACCCACAAAACGATTTTGCTCATGCAAAGATGATATCTTCGACACAAGGCTTCAAGCCACAAGAGAGGCCATCATGAGCGACAAACCACGCGGTGCCCGTGGCTCGCAGGTGCGCTCAAGTGGGGCCACGGTTGAGATTCGAAATGCAAACCAACCCGGATGGTCGGGCAAAGTCGACGCCGCCAAATATGCCGCGATGCGCGACGCTTTGATTGCGATTCTGCCGCGCACCAAACCGGGTCTAACTCAAGCTGAGATGCGCAACAAAGTTGTGTTTCACCTGCCCGCACACGTCTTTCCTGGCGCAGCAAAATCCGAATGGTGGGCCAAGTGCGTTCAGCTAGACCTTGAAGCTAAGGGCGTTATTGAGCGCGAGAAGGATGCTCGGCCGCTGCGTTGGCACAGGGTTTAGCTGAACGCTTAGCGAAACTTAAAAGTCAGTGCTAGCCAACTCGGTTGCACCCGAAACGATTGCTTCGACGATCTTGTCAACCACGTGCTGGGCTGTCATTCCCTCGGGGAAAGCCGGAGCAACGCCAAAGACTGCACGGCTCGCAAGACCGGTTTCGGTGTGACCCGGTCGCACGTCAATCACCCGAATCTTTAGTTTGCGCGCTTCAGGGCTCAGCGCCTTGAGCCATGTCGAATGCGCCGTCTTGCTCGCAACATAGGCTGCCATGCCAACGAATATCTTTTCGGCAACAACACCAGTTATTGACAGAACGAACGGTTCGCGCTCTGATTTGGCCAGCACTGGCAAGAGGGCTGAAATCACTGCGGATGCCCCCAAGTGATTTACCTGCATAAGTCTTTGGGCGTCTCTAGCCGTCGTGTCTGTCACTGAACCAAAGCCCACTAGCCCAGTCGCGTTGACGATGCCGTCAAGTTGCACCCCGCTAGAGCTCAGGTAACCCGTTAGCGTGGCGATTGACTCGGCGCTTTCGAGGTCGAGCAAGAGCCCCAGTATTAGACCGGCAGGCAGGTTTGCCGCGCTCTCGTTGCTGCGCGCCGTGCCAATCACGTTCGCGCCCATCGCCATGAGTTTTTCGGCTGTTAGCCTGCCGAAAACCCCGTTTGCGCCAATCACTAAAACTGTGTTGCCCTGCATGTTCATGCGCTCAAGTCTAAGCAAACTTGGCT
>CAISOV010000019.1 GCA_903887175.1 uncultured Micrococcales bacterium | reverse complement strand
GCCAAGACTGGTGACGCTCTGCGCAACTTTTGCCAAAACTACTCGATTCTTGAAGCTTGCTGTGGGGCTAATACTAGACTTCAATCTGTTCACCTCGAGTTCTATTCCGAACTTTTAGCTCTTTGGCGAAGGGATTCTCAATGACTACAGCACGCACCGTTTTGATCACAGGCGGAAACCGCGGTATCGGCCGCTCAATCGCCGAAGAGTTCGTCGCGCAAGGTCACCGCGTTGCTGTCACCGTGCGCTCTGGCGAAGGCCCAGCCGGCACGCTGAGCGTTGTTGCTGACGTTACCGATGGCGAATCACTCGACAAGGCTTTCGCCGAGGTAGAAGCCGCTCTAGGGCCAATTGAGGTGCTTGTAGCCAATGCCGGCATCACACGCGACACTCTTTTGCTGAGAATGACTGACGAAGATTTCGAAAAAGTTCTTGACACAAACCTAACCGGAGCTTTTCGCGTGGTTAGACGGGCCACAAAAGGCATGCTGAAGGCACGTTTTGGTCGCGTGATTTTAATCTCAAGCGTGGTGGGCTTGCTCGGAAGCGCTGGGCAGGTCAACTATTCGGCAGCCAAATCAGGTCTTGTGGGAATGGCTCGTTCGCTAACCCGCGAACTTGGCACCCGAGGAATCACCGCAAACGTGGTGGCTCCAGGATTCATCGACACCGACATGACCGCTGAGCTGCCCGAAGAGCTCATTGCCGACTATAAAAAGCGCATTCCAGCTGGTCGATTCGCTTCGCCAAGCGAGGTTGCAAAAGTTGTGACCTGGCTAGCTGGTGACGATGCTGCCTACATTTCAGGCGCGGTCATTCCAGTGGATGGCGGCTTGGGAATGGGACACTAAAGCCCAAGCACCGGCAATAATTTTGCCAAGCTTTGGTCTAAAACAACATCGGCCGCTTCGCGCACAATCGGCTTTGCATTAAAAGCAACCGAGAGCCCGGCTTTTGCCATCATTTCTAGATCGTTAGCGCCGTCGCCCACCGCAACAGTTTGTGCAAGTTCAATCTTCGACAGAGCGGCCCATTCAACTAAAGCTTCAGCTTTGGCCGTGCGGTCGATGATGCGCCCGAGCACCCGACCGGTCAAATGGCCGTCTGCAATTTCGAGTTCGTTGGCCCGAGAAAAATCAAGGCCGAGAGATTCAGCCAAAGGGTTCAGAATCTGTGTGAAACCGCCCGAAACGGCGCCTACAAAACCACCAGCAGCTTGAACAGCCGAAATCATTTCGAGTGCACCTTCGGTTACGCGAATGCGCTCGAAAACACCCTCAAAAACACTCTCTGGCAAACCTTTCAGCACGGCAACACGCTCAACAAGACTTTGGGCGAAATCAAGTTCACCCGCCATGGCACGTTCGGTTACCGCAGCAACCTCTTCGCGCTTGCCGGCGTAATCAGCTAACAACTCAATGACTTCATCTTCAATCAGCGTTGAGTCGACGTCGCAAACCACAAGGTAAGGCAATGCAGGGTTAGCTACAAAAGAAAGTTCAGTCACCCGTTAAGTCTAGGCAATCGTTCGAAAGAACTACGGAGCAACAACTACGCCTTTGCCCACCACAGTGATGCCTGAATCAGTAACCGTGAATCCGCGATCTAAATCGCGCGCCCGGTCGACCCCAACGGCGGCACCGTCAAGAACTTTAACTGACTTGTCGAGAATTGCGTGACGAACAGTAGCGTCGCGGCCCACGGTGACGCCATCTAGCAGAACCGAATCGGTGACCAACGCACGCGAATGCACCCTGACATTTGGCGACAAAACACTTCGCTCAACGATTCCGCCAGACACAACGGTGCCCAATGAAACTATCGAATCGGTTGTGCGACCTTGATTGCCTTCGCCATCGTGAACAAATTTTGCTGGCGGCAAATTAATTTGCTGCGTGAAAATCGGCCACTCGTTGTTGTAGAGGTTGAATACCGGCATCACCGAAATTAGGTCCATGTGGGCATCGTAATAAGAGTCGATGGTTCCGACATCGCGCCAATAGCTCTTGTCGCGATCAGTTGAACCCGGAATCTCATTGAAAGTGAAGTCATAAACACCCGCGTCATCGCGGCCAACCATGTACGGCACAATGTCGCCGCCCATGTCATGGCTAGAAGTGTCTAAGGTGCCGTCATGTTCAATGGCTTCGATCAGCGCCTTGGCGCTAAAAACGTAGTTGCCCATGGATGCCAAAACTTCGTTAGGGCTTTCAAGCAGACCTTTCGGATCACTCGGCTTTTCGCGAAAAGCGGCAATCTTTGTTGGGTCTTTATCGTCAACTTCAATGACGCCAAACTGGTTAGCAAGAGAAATAGGCTGGCGAATCGCTGCAACAGTAACGCCACGGCCCGATTTAACGTGAGCTTCGATCATTTGATCAAAATCCATTCGATAAACATGGTCGGCGCCGACGACCACAACGATGTCAGGCGTCTCATCGCTCAAGAGGTTCATGCTCTGCAAAATTGCATCGGCTGAACCACTAAACCAACGTTTGCCTAAGCGCTGCTGAGCGGGCACGGAGGCAACATAAGCGCCAAGCAGAGGTGACATGCGCCAAGTCTGCGAAATGTGGCGGTCAAGAGAGTGCGATTTATATTGAGTTAAAACCACAATTCGACGCATGCCAGAATTGATTAGGTTTGACAGCGCGAAATCAATCAAACGATAGCTTCCGCCGAAAGGAACAGCGGGCTTTGCGCGGTCAGCTGTCAGTGGCATTAGGCGCTTGCCTTCACCGCCAGCTAACACCATTCCAAAAATACGTAATGCACTCATACTCGAAATGTTATTGCCTAAATGTGACAGTTGCGAACAAGCACTAACATACAGACATGAGAATCGACCTTGTCAGCAAAGAGTATCCGCCAACTATTTATGGTGGGGCTGGCGTGCATGTCGCTGAATTAGTCAGAGTTCTGCGCAAACACATTGATGTGAGAGTTCACGCTTTTGGTGCTGAGCGTAATGAAATCGATACCTTTTCATACACCCATTCGCGCGAGTTTGATGGGGCAAATGCGGCACTTCAAACCATGTCGACCGACTTGAACATCGTTGAGGCGATTGCTGGTGCAGACCTGGTTCACTCGCACACTTGGTATGCCAACTTTGCTGGGCAAATTGCCGGCACGCTCCACGGCATTCCTCACCTAATCACCGCTCACAGCCTAGAGCCGCTGCGGCCGTGGAAAGAAGAGCAGCTTGGCGGGGGATACCGCCTAAGTTCATGGATCGAGCGCACCGCCTATGAAGGCGCAACCGGCATCATCGCGGTGAGCCACGGCATGCGCGCCGACATTTTGCGTGCCTACCCACAGCTTGACCCTAACAAAGTCACCGTTGTGCATAACGGTATCGACCTCGATGCTTTTCAAGCAGCCAGCAACCCTGACTTGGTTCGCGCACTTGGCATCGACCCTGACCAAAGAAGTGTTGCATTTGTCGGTCGCATTACTCAGCAAAAAGGCCTGCCATATCTGCTGAAAGCGGCGCGCGAGCTGCCTGCCGACGTGCAGCTAGTTTTGTGTGCTGGGGCACCTGACACTCCAGAAATTTTGCAAACAGTCACCGAGTTGGTTGAAGAACTTCGCAAGGTTCGCGATAACGTGCTCTGGGTTGAAAAACACCTGAGTCGCCCAGAACTTATTGCGGTTTTATCTGCAGCCACCGTGTTTGCCTGCCCTTCGATTTATGAGCCTCTTGGCATCGTCAACCTTGAAGCAATGGCTTGTGGAACGCCAGTGGTGGCCACTGCAACCGGCGGAATTCCTGAGGTTGTTGCCCATGGTGAAACCGGCATTTTGGTGCCAATTGAACAACTGCAAGATGGCAGTGGCAAGCCGCTGAACGAAGCAAAATTTGTGGCTGATTTCGCCGCGGCGCTCAACCAGGCGCTCGATCACACTGATTTGGCGGCCTTGGGCGCTGCTGGCCGCAAACGGGTTGAAGAGCATTTCAGCTGGGAATCAATCGCTGAGCAAACCATCAGCGTGTATGCAAAGGCAATCGGCGCTTAGTCGCACGGTGTGACATAGGCTCTAAAGCATGGCTGCAGTAATCAATCTCAATAACGTAACCGTGGTGCGCGAAGGTCGCCCAATTCTTGACAGCGTGAACTTCACTGTTGAAGAAAACCAGCGATGGGCAATTGTTGGCCCGAATGGCGCCGGCAAAACCACGCTTTTGCGCGTTGCTGCGGCTCAAGTGCAACCAAGCAGTGGTGTCGCAACGATTTTGGGGCAGCAACTGGGCGAAATCAACATTTTTGAACTGCAAACACGCATCGGCTTTGCATCAACTGCAATTGCCAACCGCATTCCCAACTCAGAGACCGTTCTCAACTCGGTAATGACCGCGGCTTATGCGATCACTGGTCGCTACAAAGAAGAATATGACGAAGTCGACGAACGTCGTGCTCGGCGAGTGCTAAACGAGTGGCAGCTTTTGCACCTGGCCGACCGAGCATTTGGCACTCTGAGCGACGGCGAACGAAAGCGTGTTCAGATTGCACGCGCGGTGATGACTGACCCGGAGCTTCTGTTGCTTGACGAGCCTGTTGCGAGCCTTGATATGGCTGCGCGTGAGTTGACCGTGGCAGTGCTTGGCCAATATGCAAGTTCACCGGTGGCGCCGGCCATGGTTATGGTCACTCACCACCTCGAAGAGATTCCAGAAGGCTTCACGCACGCTGTTCTTATGCACCAGGGCAAAATTTTTGCCGCCGGTGAAATTCGCAGCACCCTAACCTCAGACAAAGTTAGCGAAGCGTTTGGGTTTGGCATGCACATCGAGTTCAGCGATGGCCGTTTTCACGCGCGCGCTAGATAAATAAGATTTAGAACTTGAACGCAAACAGCTAGCAAGAAGCGTTTGGTTCTGCTAATATCTATCTTTAGTGCTATTTAGCTCTCGACCCCATTTTCAGTTTTTTAGAAGGCAGTTGTCATGAAGGCAAACATTCACCCAAAGTACGAGCAAGTTGTTTTTCGCGACTTGGCATCAGGTGTTGCGTTCCTAACCCGTTCGACCGTTAGCAGCAGCAAGACCATCGAGTGGGAAGACGGCAACAGCTACCCAGTCTTCGACGTTGAAATCTCTTCAGCGTCACACCCGTTCTACACCGGCAAGCAGCGCATCATGGACGCAGCTGGTCGTGTCGAGCGCTTCAACGCACGTTACAAGGGTTTCGGCGCCTAATTTTTTAGGCACGGATGCCCTCCGGCATCCACCCAAGATTTAACAAAAATGCACCCCAGCGATGGGGTGCATTTTTTATGTTTAATCTGGCTTAGAGGCCTCTGATGGGCCATCCGAAATCAGTGATTAGTGGCTTGCCCAGCCCTTCTAGAAACTTGTTGAACGATTGATCTTGTTCAAGCGACCATCCAATCTGGTTCTCATGCAGTTCAGTTAGCGAATATTCATCGAGCAGTTTGAACTTGTCGAGAACTGCAAGAGCAACCCTGCCTGCAGCTATGGCATCGGCGGTCGCATTGTGAGCGTCGTCGCCAAGAGCAACCCCGTAAAGTTCGGTTGTTGCGCTAAGTGTTCGCTTGCCCTTGCGCCATTTGTCGAAGCGGCGATCTAGCACTAGCGGGTCGAGCACGGGCATCGGTTGAGTCAAGGCCGGCAAACCAAGCGCTAGCGAATTGCTTTTCAAAATCGTGAAGTCATAGCTGGCGTTATAGGCGACTACGGGAATGCCCGCTGAAAAAAGCTGACTCAGCGCGTCGTTGATTTCGCTAACTACTTCGGCAAGTGGGCGACCATTTTCGATGGCGAATTCGGTTGTGACACCGTGCACTTCGGCAGCGCCAGCAGGAATCTCGACGCCTGGGTTAGCAAGCCACTCGCGAGCTTCACCCACAAGATTGCCTTCGTGGTCGATAACGGCGACGCATGCTGTAACAATTTTTGAGTGGGCGAGGTCTAGGCCAGTGGTTTCTAGGTCAAACACTGCGATTTGGTTGATTGTATTCACAAAAACAACCATAGAGCCCGTCACCGACTTATCAGCGCAACCCTAGTTGCAGAGGCCGACTCCGCTCGCGAGCTCAAGAGCAGCCAACGACTGGTTTAGCGTGAAAATGTGCAAACCTGGGGCGCCAGCATCAAGCAGTCTCACGCCGAGGTCAATGGTGAACTCCATGCCAATGCGGCGAGCTTCGGCTTCGTCAGCGGCTTCAAGCTTTGCGAGTAAACCGGCCGGAATCTTGGCTCCACTCATGGCGGCCATGCGAATCACCTGTTTGGCATTATTGATCGGCATAAGCCCCGGTACGATTGGCAGACTCGCACCAGCAGCATCGGCAGACTTGCGCAGCGCAAGGTAGGCATTCAAGTTGAAAAAGAGCTGCGTAATCGCAAACGATGCGCCCGCTGCCTGCTTGAGCGCAAGAACTTTCGAATCGTGAGCCATATCTGGCGACTCTGGGTGAACCTCGGGAAAAGCACCTATGCCGACCTCGAGAGCTGAAACTTCGTGAGCCAACTCGACCAACTCAAGAGCGGTACCCAGCTCGCCATCGGCGAGCGCGTTTGGGTTGTCTTTTGGAGCATCGCCGCGAATTGCGAGAAGCGACTTAACCCCGGCCGCTTCAAAACGACGGATGATTTCGCCCGTGCCGCTGCGGGTCGCGCCAACAGCAGTGAGGTGGCCCACCGTTGTGATTTGCGGAGCCATCTGCTCAACAATGCTCAAAGTGCGTTCGCTGCTTGAACCACCTGCGCCATAAGTCACCGACACAAAGTCTGCACCAGCGTCAATCACGGCATCAAATGTTCGCCAAAGGGCAGCTTCGCCGGTCTCATCTTTGGGCGGAAAAAACTCAAAAGACAGAGTTGGCGCACCCACCGAGCTTCGATTTGCGATTAGTTCGTTGACGCTGCTGATTTCTGCAGGTGTGACGTGGTTGCGCAGCAGTGGGTGATTGGGCATTGCCCTAGTTTAACAAAGCTCTTGCGTGCGTGTGAGCGGTAAACTAGAGGTTCTATGTTTAGCCCACGATCTCAAGCCCTCATTGACGCTGTTCGCACCCGAGTCGTGGTTGCCGACGGCGCTATGGGCACGATGATTCAAGAGGCAAGCCCCACCCTCGACGATTTTCAAGGGCACGAGGGCTGTAACGAGATTCTAAATGTCACCCGGCCAGAGGTGATTCAACACATTCATGCTCAGTATCTGAAGTCTGGTGCTGAAGCAATTGAGACCAACACTTTTGGCGCTAACTTTGCCAACCTTGCCGAATATGGCATTGAAGACCGCATCGAAGAGCTGGCTTATGCCGGTTCAAAACTAGCTCGCGAAATCGCTGACGATTTTGCCACTGACGCAAAGCCGCGCTGGGTTTTAGGCTCAATGGGGCCGGGCACCAAGCTGCCTTCACTAGGGCATGAAAAATTCGCGGTGCTTCGCGACGCTTATCAGTTGCAGGTCACCGGCATGCTGCGCGGTGGCGTTGACGCTGTTTTGATTGAGACTTCGCAAGACCTACTTCAAGCCAAGAGTGCGATCATTGGCGCAAAGCGGGCCATGAAGGCACTCGACCACAAGGTTCCGGTGCTAGTTTCAGTGACCATTGAAACTACGGGCACTATGCTCATGGGCTCAGAAATTGGTGCGGCTCTCACTGCTTTGAGCGCACTTGGCATCGACGCAATCGGCTTGAACTGTGCCACTGGGCCGACCGAGATGAGCGAGCACCTTCGATATCTAGGCAAATTCTCTAAATTGCCTGTTGTCGTTATGCCCAACGCTGGTTTGCCTATTTTGGGCCCTCACGGCGCGCATTATCCGTTGACGCCTTCAGAGCTTGCCACCGCGCAGCTGCAGTTTGTGAACGACTATGGCGCAGGTTTGGTTGGCGGTTGCTGCGGCACAACGCCGGCTCACATTGCTGAACTTGCCAAGAAGGTCGAAGGTGCAACGCCTAAGCGCCCAGCTTTCACCGATGAGCCCGGTTTGGCTAGCCTGTATCAACACCAGCCGTTTGACCAGACCATGACCTACCTTTCAATCGGCGAGCGCACCAACGCAAACGGTTCGAAGGCGTTTCGTGAGGCTTTGCTGGCTGAAAACTGGGATGAATGCCTTGAGATCGCTCGCAGCCAAACCCGTGAGGGCGCGCACCTGCTTGACGTTTGTGTCGACTATGTTGGGCGCGACGGTGCTCGCGATGCGCGCGAGCTAGTGTCACGTTTGGCCACTGCCACCACTCTGCCGTTGGTGCTAGACAGCACTGAGCCTGCCGTTCTCGAGGCAGGTCTCGAGTGCATGGGTGGTCGCGCCATGATCAACTCGGTTAACTACGAAGACGGTGACGGCCCGACCTCACGTTTCGCTCGCATCATGCCGATGGTGATTGAACATGGCGCTGCCGTGGTCGCTCTAACCATTGACGAAGAGGGGCAGGCCCGCACCGCGGCCACCAAGGTTGCGATTGCTAAACGATTAATCGATGATCTAACCGGCAATTGGGGCATGCGTTTGGTCGACATTACTCTCGACACCCTCACGTTCCCGATTGCCACCGGCCAAGACGAAACTCGTCGTGACGGCATTGAAACTATCGAAGCAATTAGACAACTCAATGAGGCCTACCCAGGCGTTCAAACCACATTGGGTATTTCGAACATTTCGTTTGGCCTGAGCCCGGCAGCCCGGCACGTTCTAAATTCGGTTTTCTTGCACGAATGCATAAAAGCTGGGCTCACCTCGGCAATTGTGCACGCGGCCCGAATCATGCCTCTGAATCAAGTTCCCGCCGAACAGCTCGAAGCAGCTCTCGACTTGATTTATGACGGTCGCAAATACGATGAGTCAGGCAACCTTACTCACGACCCCCTAACTCGGTTCTTAGATGTCTTTAGCGGCATCGATGCGGCAGCTGCCCGAAAATCTCGAGCCGAAGAGCTTGCGGCCATGCCGCTTGACGACCGCCTGAAGCAGCGCATTATCGACGGTGAAAAGAAAGGTCTCGAGCCTGACCTTGACGAGGCTATGGCGCTGGGTAAAACTGCCCTAAGCATCATCAACGACAACTTGCTCGTGGGCATGCAAGTGGTTGGCGAACTCTTTGGCAAAGGTGAAATGCAGTTGCCATTCGTTTTGCAGTCAGCTGAGGTTATGAAAACTGCGGTTGCCCACCTTGAGCCTTTTATTGAAAAGAGCGAAGACAGCGGCAAGGGTCGAATCTTGCTGGCCACTGTTCGCGGTGACGTTCACGATATCGGCAAGAACCTGGTCGATATCATCTTGAGCAATAACGGTTTTGAAACCGTAAACATCGGCATCAAGCAGCCAATTAACGAAATCTTGAAAGCCGCTGACGAAAACGCGGTCGACGTCATTGGCATGAGTGGTTTGCTGGTCAAATCAACTCAAATCATGAAAGAAAACCTTGAAGAGATGAACCTTCGGGGTGTTGCGCAGAAGTATCCGGTGATTTTGGGCGGGGCAGCCTTGACCCGCAGTTTTGTTGAACAAGACTTGGCCGAGATCTTTGACGGCGAAGTGCGTTATGCCCGCGATGCCTTTGAAGGCCTGCGGTTGATGGATGCACTGGTCAAAATCAAGCGAGGCGACACCTCTGTCACCCTGCCTGCGCTCAAGAAACGCCTCGTTGCACCTAAAAATCTTCTGGTTCGCACCGTGCCTGAGTTGATGCCAGATCGCAGCGATGTTGCAACTGATAACGAAATTCCAAATGCACCGTTTTTAGGTGTGCGGGTTGTTAAAGGCATTCCACTGCGCGACTACTCGAGTTATTTAGACGAACGTGCAACCTTCATGGGCCAATGGGGTTTGAAACCTTCTCGAGCTGATGACGGTGCAAGCTATGAAGAGCTAGTTGAAACTGAGGGTCGCCCTCGTTTGCGCGCCTGGCTTGATCGCATTCAAACTGAGGGTTGGTTAGAGGCGGCAGTTGTTTACGGATACTTTCCTGCGGTTTCTGAAGGCGATGACCTGGTCATTTTGCACCACGGTCCCGAGAACGCAACCGATGGCGGTTCTGGGGGAGTTCCGGGAACCGAACGCCTGCGCTTTAGTTTTCCGCGTCAAACCCGCGACCGCCACCTTTGCTTGAGCGACTTTGTGGCTTCGCGCGAAAGCGGCAAGGTCGACGTTGTGCCTTTTCAATTGGTGACGATGGGTTCACGAATTAGTGATGAGGCAAACAAACTTTATGCCGCGAACGAATATCGCGACTACCTTGAGATTCACGGCCTCTCAGTTCAACTAACCGAGGCTTTGGCAGAGTTTTGGCACACTCGAGTTCGCGAAGAACTCGGTTTTGCGGGTGATGACCCAGCCGACCTAGAGGGCCACTTCAAACTCGACTACCGCGGTGCTCGTTATAGCTTTGGTTACCCGGCTTGCCCTGATCTTGAAGACCGCGCCAAGCTGGTTGAACTGCTAAAGCCTGAGGTGATTGGTGTGACGCTGAGCGAAGAGCTGCAGCTGCACCCGGAACAGTCAACTGACGCAATGGTTTTGCATCACCCCGAAGCTAAGTATTTCTCGGTTTAGAATTTTGCTATGACCAACCCGAGTGCATTGCTGGCTAACCGAGCCAAAGAACGTGGTGTGGCTAAGAGCCGCAACCTCGACGGCAAGAGCACTGCGTATTGGTCTTATAAAAGCGAAAACACTTCAACAGCTTCGCCTACTATGGTGATGATTCACGGTTACCGAGGCAACCACCACGGCCTTGAGGCTATTGTCGGGGCCCTGACTGACGTGAATGTAATCGTGCCTGACCTGCCAGGTTTTGGTCGTTCAGAGGCCTTTGACGAGAACCACTCGATTGAACGATATGCGGTCTGGGTTGGCGATTTTATAAAAGCACTTGTCGGCGCTAGCGAAATCGATGCAAAAGAATTCATTCTTTTGGGTCATTCTTTTGGCACGATCGTGGTGGCAGCTGCAGTTGCCGAGGGTTGGGTCGCGCCGGCCCGCGTTATTCTCATCAACCCGGTTTCTGCCCCAGCTCTTAGCGGCCCTCGCGCGTTTATGACCAAGTTGACCGCTGGGTATTACTGGGCCGGCGGCGCTCTGCCTAACTCTCTAGGAAACGCTTTGCTGGGCAGCCCGCTGATTGTGCGCGGCATGAGCATTTTGTTGGCAAAGACCAGAGACAAAGAACTTCGGGCGTGGATTCACCGCGAACACGATTTGAACTTCAGCAACTTCGCCAGCCGCAGGGTAGCTCACGAAGGCTTCATAGCCTCAATAAGTGCAAACGTGGGGCAGTTTGCCTCTCGCATCACTGCGCAAACCCTGATGATTATTGGCGAGCGAGACGACATCACTTCGGTAGCTGACCAACAGATTGCAAAATCGAAGTTTTCAAACGCCAAAATTGAGCAGATTGATGGCGTTGGCCACCTGATTCATTATGAAGCGCCTGTCTTGGCCGCTAGGTTGATCCAAGATTTCATTGGATCGGCCAAATGATTACTGACAAGGTCTTTTTCGACGCCAGATACATACGCCTCGACCATCACGACGGCATCAGTCGTTTTTCAGCTGCACTATGCGAAGCTTTGTGTTTGCGCACGAAAGTGGTTGCCATAATTTGCGACTCGCGCCAGCTCGAGAAGCTGCCTCAAGGCATTGAATACGTAATGGCTAATAGCCCGACTTCATGGCGTGAACCATTCATTGCAAGAACACTAAACCGAGCCGGGGCTAAGGTGTTGTTTTCACCGATGCAAACCATTGGCAGTTTTGGGCGCAGGTACAAACTCATTTTGACCTTGCACGATTTGATTTATTACAACCACAAGACGCCCCCCTCAGGCTTCAACACTGCTATTCGGGCGCTTTGGCGCCTCTATCACCTGAGCTTCTGGCCCCAGCGGTGGCTTTTGAACCGAGCTGACGCGGTTGCAACCGTTTCTGAAAGCACTAAACGGCTCATGGAATGGAACAAGCTCACGAAGCGACCAATTTCGGTGATTTATAACGCTGCTGGTTCGGCAGCTGACGACAACGACCCTAACCCGCCAACGCATCGACCAAAGCAAACCCAGAGTTTGGTTTATATGGGCAGCTTTATTGGCTACAAGAACGTCGAGGTTTTGATTGCCGGAATGAAATTTCTGCCAGATTTTGAACTAAACCTGCTGAGCCGAATTTCTTCTGAAAGGCGCGCCGAGCTTGAAAAGCTTATCGAGCCAACCGGAGGCAAAGTAGTTTTTCACAACGGGGTCAGCGAAACCGCATATCACGAGCAACTTGACGCGGCTGTCGCACTGGTTTCAGGCTCGCAAGACGAAGGGTTTGGCATTCCGCTGGTTGAAGCAATGTCACGCGGCATTCCCGTAGTGGTTAGCGACATTGAGATTTTTCGCGAAATCGGCGGATCAGCTGCGCTTTATTTTGATCAAAATAGCAGCGCAGACTTTGCAAACCAAATTCGGCTTCTAGATGCAAACCCGGCTTGGATCTCGCGTTCGAAAGCTTCAATTGCTTGGGCGAGGCGCTTCAACTGGAACCAATCGGCAGCTGCTCTGATGCAGCTGATTAGCGAGCTGTAATAGCGAGAGGTTTATGGCAGGGCCAGTGTCTGAGGCGCATAATCGATGACACTCCAAACCCCGTCGCGATGCTCAAGAGTGCTCATGCTGGCATTGCCAAGTCGTTCACCATCGCGAGGCAGCTCGTTATTGCTGACAATGCGAAGCAACTTGCGAATCAGTGCACCGTGAGAAACTGTCAATACTCGCTGACCCGCAAAGTTGACCGATAGTTTATCTAACAGGTCTAGCGAACGATTCTTGAGCTCTTCGAGCGATTCAGCGCCAGGCACCGCGTTGGTGTCGGGGTATTTAGCTCGCCACTCTTCATAAAGCAAACCTTCGGCTTCACCAAAAGAACGCTCTAACAAAAGCGGTTCAATGTGAATGATGTCGAAGCCCGCAGCCTTAGCCACAATATCGGCAGTGTCTTTAGCTCGCGAAAGCGGCGAGCTCAGCAGAACATCCCAGTCATTGCCATCAATCACTTGGCCTGCCAACTCGGCCTGCGCGATGCCGGTCGCATTCAATGGAATGTCAGCAATGCCCTGAAGCCGAAAGTCAATATTCCAGTTGGTTTGCCCGTGGCGCAACAACCCAATTACGGTGCTAGTCAATCAAAAGCCTTTCTAAAACCAGCGATGTGTTCGCTTCGATTTTGGCCAACGCCAGCTCATCGGCTTTGGTCGGCCCCAGATTGACAATAACAATTGGTTTATCGGTTTGGGCCGCACGCTTGGCAAAACGCATTCCCGAATTCACTGCCAAAGAAGTGCCAACCACTAAGAGTGCGTCGGCGGCGTCTAAAGCATCAAAAGCCTCTGAAACACGCTCAGTCGGAACATTTTCACCAAAAAAGACCACGTCGGGCTTTAGTACGCCACCACATTTAGGGCAAGCCGGAACCTCAAAACCAGGGGCGATGTCTACCTCAGCATCACCGTCAGGGCTGAATTCGAAGCTGTCACTTTTGCTAATGGCCGGGTTGAGCGCGGTGAGCAAAGAATCCATTTCGGTTCTGGTCATTGAAAAATCGCACTTCATGCAGCGAACCAAGCCCAGCGTGCCGTGCAATTCAATAACCTTGCGGGCACCAGCGGCTTGATGCAGGCCATCAACGTTTTGAGTGATGACTCGAGTTATTTGCCCGAGGCTTTGAGCCCGTGCGATAGCAAAATGGCCGGCGTTGGGCTTTGCAAGCGCAATGCGGCTCCAGCCCACAAAGCTTCGTGCCCAATAGCGCACCTGCGCTTCGTGCGAGCCCATAAAGTTATCGAAAGTCATCGGATGCCTAGCAACTCGACCTTCGCCTCGATAGTCAGGAATTCCCGAATCGGTTGACAAACCGGCACCGCTGAGAACTAAAAGTTTCTTGCCCGCCAATCGTTCTCGCACGAAATCGACCCCATATTGTGCGGCAGCCGAAAGAGCGGGGCTTTCATAGTCATCGTCTGGCAGCTCAGATTTCATTGGGTCAACCATCGATACCATTCTAACTTTCGTGGCAAACTTACTCTTCGGCAGAAAGTTTCTAGGTGATTAAATATTTGGGTTCAAAGCGCACGTTGGTGCCTTTGTTGTCTGCGCTTGCGCAGGCTAGTGGCGCCCGCACGGCTTTAGACCTTTTCACCGGCACCACGAGGGTTGCCCAGGCTTTTAAGCGTCAGGGCATAACAGTTTCAGCTGTTGATTTAGCGAGCTATTCAGAGGTGTTCGCACGCACCTGGATCACCATCGACGCCGATAAGGCAAATCAGTCTGAACTCACAGCAGCTTTAGCCGATCTAAACTCAACCGCCGGTGAACCAGGTTATTTCACAAAAACATTCTGCGAAGACGCCCGATATTTTCAACCGAAAAACGGTGCCAAAATCGATGCCATTCGAAACCGCATCGAGAACGAATTTAGAGATTCACCAATGTATTACCCTCTGCTAACCTCGCTGATTCTGGCGAGTGACCGAGTTGACAGCACAACTGGTTTGCAAATGGCATTTCTTAAAAGTTGGGCAAGTCGAAGTTTTAACTCATTAGAACTGCGAGACCCTTCGCTGATAGCTGGGCAAGGTTTTGCTTATCGGGGTGACGCGCTTGAGTTAGCTGCCAACTTGCCTGCCACCGACCTGGCTTATCTTGACCCGCCTTATAACCAGCACCGCTATTTTGCTAACTATCACATCTGGGAGACCCTGGTTCGTTGGGATTCGCCAGATTCTTATGGCATCGCCAACAAGCGCCTCGATGTTCGTGACCCAGAGACCAAAAGCGCGTTCAATTCGAAGCGAGAGTTTCGAAATTCGATTGAAAAACTAATAACTGATGTGCGCGCCGAAACATTAGTTTTGAGCTACAACAATGAAAGTTGGCTCACTAAAGACGACCTGATAGCAATGTGTGAGCCTAGGGGCGCGGTGCAACTGATCGAGGTCGACTTCAAGCGCTACGTTGGAGCACAAATCGGAATTTTCAACCAGGCTGGCAAAAAAGTGGGAGTGCCTCAGCACCAACGAAATCTGGAATATTTGGTTCTTGTCGGCGAAAAATCTACCGTGGCTAAAATGGCAAAGGTCACGAATCTTTAGGGTTGGTTTTAGACCTTCAGCGACACCTAGGTAAAACTTCAGGTTGCTTTCAGATGAAACTGCCAGTGTGTTGCAGAGGCAATTCAAAATAAAAGATCATCGGAGTTCAAATGTTTTTCACTTATTTGGGGCGCGAGCTAACAAAACGCAAACGCCAAACGGCCCTGATAGCTATTGGGCTGTCAGTAGCCATTGCCCTGGTAATGGTCGTCAATTCGGTAGCCACCGGCATCAGAGATGCTCAAAGCACGGTGCTTTCGGGCCTTTACGGCATCGGAACCGACATAACTGTCAGCAAGAGTGCACAGCCAGGAGCCGATTTCGGACCAAACTTCAAAATAGGTGGAGCCTTTGGCCAGACGAACGGCCAAATTCGTTCGTTCGCTTCAAGTCGACTAGAAGTTTCTCGAGGTTCGGCTACGATCGCCACTTCAACTCTCGACAAGGTGGCTGCCCTAAGCGGGGTATCAGCGGCAGTTGCTACCTTGAAACTGAATTCGGTGACTTTTACTGGCAACATTCCCACGTTTGTTATCAACAAAACGACTAAAAACCAGTTCTTTCAGCAGGGTGGCGGAATGCCGGGCCTAAATGGTCAAAACGGGCAACCTAATCCGCAGCAAAGCTCGAATAGCAATACCACCACTCAAAATGGACCACCTACCGGAGGCTTTGACGGCAAGGGTGGCAGCAAGTTCGGAATCACCACAGTAAGCGTCGAGGGCGTTTCGACCACGCCAACCAAAATCGGCCCTTTTGGCAGCTCAAAAGTGACCGCTGGTCGGGTTTTTCAAACTAGCGATACCGGCAAAAAAGTAGTCGTCTTAGATTCCAGCTATGCCAAAACTGCAAAGCTCAAACTCGGCAGCAAAGTTAAATTTGCAAGCACAAGTTTTAGCGTTGTCGGAATAATTGCACCTGCGAACTCAAGTTCGACAACTTCATCGAATGCTTACATTCCGCTAGATGTGGCCCAAACTCTTTCAGGCAATAAAAACGCCGTGACCACTATTTATGTAGCGGCTAGTTCAGCAGACCAGATCAGCAATCTAAAAAGCACCATTCAACAAGTAGACAAAACCGCCACGGTTAACACCTCTGCCGATCTTGCAAGCACTGTTAG
>CAISOV010000018.1 GCA_903887175.1 uncultured Micrococcales bacterium | reverse complement strand
TGCTTCGCGGTTCAAACCTTGAAATTGATCTTCAGTTTGTGAACTTTCGCTAAAAAGCTTCTAGAGGCGAACAACCTCAAAAATCATTGCCTGCTCTGGCTGCAAAATTGGCGTGCGAAGACCGGCGCTCATGAGGTATGCGCCACTGACTTCAACCCCGTGAACCCAGGTGGCGGTGTCAAACTTTTGCATTTTGCCTGGGGCGCCGGCTGGTTCAACTTGGCTGACTCGGTAGGTTGCCTCGGCTTCGAGCCCAGCAAAGCGCATAGCATTTGGCAAAATCTGTTTGGCGGTGCGCAGTTGAACATAGGCAAAGATTGCGCTTGAGCCATCTTGCGCCACAACTCCGTGGCTCCACGCGTTCTCATCGATGGCATCAACTCGAACCACTCGGCCCGAGTGAAGCAAATCGCGGTTGGTCTTATAGAAGCTGATAAACCCAGCGAGCTGTTCTAGTTCGAGTTCGCTGGCTTCAGTGAAATCCCATTCGATACCTGCGTGGCCCCACATTGCTGTGGCGGCCCTGAACGAAATCGAATGGGTGCGGCCGCTTGAGTGCGCCTTAGTCGGGCCAATGTGAGTTCCAAGCAACTCGGGCGCAATGGCGATGCTGGTGTTGCGATAAATCTGCTGGCGTTCAAGCGCTTCGTTGTTGTCGCTAGCCCAAAAGCGGTCAACGTGATCAATCATGCCGAGGTCAATGCGGCCACCGCCAGAGGCGCAAGACTCAATCTCAAGGCCTGGGTGACGTCGCTTCAGTTCATCAAAAAGTCGATAAATAGCCTGAGTCTGCGCGCGCACCGCGGCCCGGTCAAAGTGCCCAGGGTCGGTAATTGGTCGGTTGTGATCCCACTTGATGTATGCAATGTCATATTCGCTCAAGATTGCGTCAACCTGGCCGAGCACGTGATCGTAGGCGCCTGGGTGGGTGAGGTCTAAGACGTGCTGCCAACGCGCCTCAACCGGGGTGCGGCCGTCAGCCTGCATGATCCAATCAGGGTGAGCGCGATAAAGATCGCTGTTTGGGTTAACCATCTCGGCTTCGAACCAAAGGCCGAACTCCATGCCGTTAGCCTTCACCACGTCAATCAGCGGCTTCAGACCATTTGGCCAAACATCAGCCGAGACCACCCAGTCGCCGAGGCCAGCTGTGTCGTCGCGTCGGGCACCGAACCATCCGTCGTCTAAAACAAAACGTTCAACACCGATGCGGCCGGCCACCTCAGCCAGCTCGGTCAGCTTGGCCAAGTCGTGGTTCATATAGACGGCCTCCCAAACGTTCAGGCTCACTGGGCGAGGTCGAATATTTGTCACGTGGCTTGCACGCGCGCGCTGGTGACGGTGCAAGCGATCGCTAGCGCCATCGATACCCTGGCCCGAATAGGTGGCAATCACAGTAGGCGCATCATATGTTTCGCCAGCGGCCAAGATGACTTCGCCGGGCAGCAGCAGCTCGCCGGCACCCATCGCGGTGCGGCCAACCATCTCACGCTCGACGCTGTGAACGTTATTGCCGCTCCACGCAAGCGAAAGGCCCCAAACCTCACCGTTTTGAAAACTTGCACCTTCGGTGGTGACAAACTGAACGATTGTGTAATCGTGGCCGCTGCGACCCTCGTGGCTTTCGCGCACGTGCTTGCCGACGCTGATTTTGGTGCGTTGGGCTTGACGCTCGCGCATCCACCGGCCGTGAAAATCGAGAATGTCTGTTGCATAGTCAGGCAGCGGCATGAATGCCATCAAGCGGTCGAGATTGAACGCGTCGCCGCCGACGTTGGTCACGCGAGGGGTTATTTTGATTAGACCAGATGGCGTAATTTCATAGCCAAGGGCGACCTCGAGGCCGGCGTGATTGTCGCGTGAAACGAATTCGAGACTGTGTTGCGTTGGGACTATTGCGCTAACCAGTTCAAACTTTTGGCTGAAAGCTTTGCCCGCACGATGCCCTTGAAGCGATGGTTGACCCAAGAATGCCCGCGAATTTTCACGCCAAGCTCCCCCGCGGTGCGACTCGTCAAACAGGCCGTGAGGTGTGGGTTCAGTAACCGCGCTTAGATATTGCTCAGGGTTTTTGATTTCAGGCAAGGCACGGCCCCAATGAATGATGTTGGGAGTGCCTTTGCTGGTTTCGATGAGCAGCGAAACGCCATCGCGTGAAAGGTGAAATAGTTGCTGAGCCATGCGGTCAATCTTATTGTGCAAGCGATTGCATCGCCGCCTAACCGCTGATTGCTAATTGCTGCGGTCGACAACGGCTTCTGCGAAAAGCTCCAATGCAGTCTTGACTGAACTTTTAGGCATTGGAGCAAGTGCCTCAATAGCCTCTTGCGACCAGCGCTTAGCCTCTTGATAAGCAGCTTCAGTAACTTCGTGGTCGCGCAAACGGTCAACCACAAGTTGCAACTGTGAATCGCTAGAAAGGTCGCCGTCAACCATCGCAAGCAGTTCGGCTGCAGAAGCGTTAGTTTTTGCCCGTTCACGAAGCAAGAGCACCGGCAAAGTTGGCACACCTGCGCGCAAATCGGTGCCCGGAGTTTTGCCCGATGCGCCGCTGCGGTCTTGCAGGTCGATCACGTCGTCAATCAGCTGAAAAGCCACACCGATCTTTTCACCGAAGATGCGAAGCGGCTCAAGATATTCTTCTGGTGCACCCGAAAACATCAGACCAAGTTGAGCCGAGGCTGCAATGAGCGAACCCGTTTTGTCTGCCAAAACTTGAATGTAATGGTCAATCACGTTTTCACCTTCAGCAGGGCCGACGGTTTCGTGCAGCTGGCCAATGCAGAGGCGTTCAAAAGTATCAGCCTGAAGCGTTAGCGCGCGTTCGCCAAGCCGGCTCACCAACTGCGAGGCGCGGGCAAGCAGCAGGTCGCCAGTCAAAATCGCAACACTGTTACCCCAGATCTCATGGGCTGTTGGCACACCGCGGCGAGTAGGGGCTTCATCCATAACATCATCGTGATATAGGGTCGCAAGGTGCGTTAGCTCAACCACAACAGCTGACTCTTGCACCCCAAAACGGCTGGCATCGCCGAGCTGCGCAGCCAGCAAAACCAAAGTCGGGCGCAGGCGTTTGCCCCCAGCCTCAGCCAGGTGTCGCGAAGTTGCATTGGCGATTGGGTCAGTGTGAGCTACCGCGGCAATCAGCGCCGTCTCGACCTGCGCTAGACCAGCCTTGACAGAATTGATCAGCTTGAGATCAGTGACGCGTCGCAGCTGTTTAGGCAGGGTGATGTCAACCATGGGCTCAGGCGGCTTTCGATGCAATGTGCAAGGCAACCACGCCAAAACTCAGGTTGCGCACCTGCACGTTCTGCCAACCGGCTTCAGTTATGAGCGCCGCTAAAGATTCTTGACTGTGCCACGCCTCGATCGATTCAGAAAGGTAGCCATAAGCCTCTGGCGCCTTGCTGCTCCAGCCCGAAATTGTTGGCAAAAGTTTTGTCAAATAAAAACGATAAAGCGGGCGCAAAATCGGGTTATTGACTTTGCTGAACTCACAAATCACCAGCTTGCCGCCAGGTTTGGTAACTCGCAGCATTTCGCGAACAGCCTGCGAGGTATCAACTACATTTCGAAGGCCGAACGAAATCGTTGAGGTATCAAACTCGTTATCGCCGAAAGGCAGTTTGGTCGCGTCAGCAAAAACGAACTCTAGTTGTGGGCGCTTTTTTCGACCGGCGGCCAACATTCCCTCAGAAAAGTCTGCCGCAATAACGCGAACACCAGGCTTGGCATAGACGACGCTCGAAACCCCGGTGCCAGCTGCCAGGTCAAGAATGGTTTGACCTGATTTTGGAGCAACAGCTTTGAGTGCGGCACGACGCCACAACTGGTCTTGCCCCACCGACAAACAAGTGTTTGTTATGTCGTAGGTCGGTGCCACCGCATCAAACATGGCGGCGACTTCAGCTGGCTTTTTGGCCAAATCGGCTTTGCTCACGAGCCAAGTCTAGTCTGCGCGTGAAGGGCGAAACCAAGCTGTTCGCTCTTAGCTATGACGCGAAAATTGTCACCCGCTGAAGGAATAGAATTCTGATGCACGAAGGTTCTAGCTTGTGTTTGCTTAACCAAAACCCTAAGTCTGGTCGTCGAATTGTCGAGTTCTAATAGCACGCCTTTGAGCGCCAAAACTCGCCTGCTTTCACCTGACATAAAAATCACACAACTCATCAATTTTTTGCCAGCTGAAAACCCTTTGGCGTTTGTTCGCGGGGGTTCGGGAATCATCGGTTTTGGCGAGGCGCTTCGCCTAACCGCAAGCGGCCCTAATCGCATGGCGCAGCTTGCGAGTGCTTGGCGTGAAACAGTCACTGGCGCCGAGGTAGAAAACCCTTTGGTCTGGCCGGGCAGCGGTTTAGTCGCTTTTGGTTCGGTGGCTTTCGCCGACGATTCTTCGGCCGAAAGCGTGCTGATTGTGCCTCAGTTGGTTTTGGGCAGTCACGATGGCCAAGTTTGGCTAACCAAAATTCGTGGGGGCGAGCAACCAACAGTTATTGCCCGCGACGACATTGACTGGTCTCAAATTTTTAGTGACAACACCGACGCTGCCCACCAGTTTTCGGCCAGCCTGCAAGCCGGCCAGATTAGCCCCGAAAAGTTTTCGCAGAATGTTGAAGCTGCCCTCGACGAGCTAACCGCAGGTCAACTGCAAAAAGTTGTGCTGGCGCGCGACGTTGTAGCCGAGTTGCCCGATGATTTCGACATTCGCAACGTTCTGCGACAGTTGAGCGATAGCTACCCTACCTGTTGGATCTATAACGTCGATGGCACCTTCGGCGCCTCACCTGAGCTTTTGGTGCGTGTTTCACACGGGCAGGTATCAGCTCGAGTTTTAGCTGGCACCGCCGGTCGCGGCACCGACCCGGGCATTGACACTGCGATTGCCTCGGCATTGGTAGGTTCGGCTAAAAACTTGGCCGAGCACGCGTTTGCTGTGAACTCGTTGGTCGAGGCGCTCGAGCCGTTTTGTAGCCATGTTGATGCTGACCCAACACCTTTTAGTTTGGCGTTGCCAAATCTTTGGCACCTAGCCAGCGATGTGCACGGGGTATTGAAAACTGGATCTTCTGCGCTTGACCTTGCGGCCGCGCTGCACCCGACCGCAGCGGTTGCCGGCACCCCGCGCCAGCTGGCGCTCGACTTTATTGCCCGCGTCGAGGGCATCGACCGTGGCCGTTACGCCGCCCCGGTCGGCTGGATCTCAGCTGACGGTGATGGTGAATGGGCAATTGCCCTGCGCGGCGGTCAGCTAAGCGATGTTCAGCTGAGCGATCTTCAGCCAGCTGACGCTTCAAGCTCACACAAAATGTTGCGAGCTTTTGCGGGTTGCGGCGTAGTTGCTGGGTCGACACCAGCTGCCGAACTTGCAGAAACCAACCTGAAGTTCGCCCCGATTCGCGACGCCCTAGGCTAAAGCTTTTAGCGAAGGTCGATTTCGATAATGACGCGGCCGTTGATAGTCAGCGCGGTTCGAAGTTCATCTAAGTTTTTTACCAACTCATGCTGCCAACCATAAGCGCCTGCTAAACCCCAAATATCGACCTGCTGGGGCGTGCGAAACAGTCGGTTGAAAGCTTCTGCGTCTATTTGATTGGCCATCTCGAGTGACTCGAAAATCGAGCCGCCGCCATCGTTCACCACAATGACTTGAAGGTTAGTGGCTTGAGCGCCAAGCGCATCGCCCGCTAGCGAACCGGCATCGTGCAGCAGTGTGAGGTCACCCAGCAAAACCCGAGTTGTGCCTTCGGGGTTGTGCAAGGCGATTCCGTTTGCGGTGGCGATGGTTCCGTCAATGCCGGCCAGACCTCGGTTGGCAAAAATGCGAATTGCTTTAGCGGGCGCCATGGCGTCAGCCTCGCGAATCATGCGGCTGGCACCCAGAACTAGATCGTCTTCGCCGCCGGTAGCTGCCCAAACTTCGCGCACAATGCCGGGCCGACTCAACTTCGTTGCAGCCTCGTTCGAAACCACCGCGGCATCAAGCTCGCGCCATTTGGCAAGCCATGCGAAAGGCACTTCGTCGTCAAATACCAACTCGTCAACTTGAGCAAGAGCCCGGCGTGAAACATCGAAGTGCCCCATCGTCGCACTTCGCACAACATAAACCTCAACAGCTTCGCGGCGAAGCAGCGTCAGTGCGGCGCGGCCCAAAGTTGGCTTGCCATAAACCACCACGCGACCAATCTCACCCACCAGCGCAGACTGCTCGGCCAGCAAGGCTCGGTAGTGCAAAATCGCGTTTGAGCCATAGCGGGCGCCCGACGACGGCTCGGCGAGAAGAGGCAGCCCATAGCTCTCGGCGAACTCAACGGCGTGCTCCCCCGCCCCTGCGCCGGCAACCACCACGGTCGGCACACTTGCGCTCAAAACTGCAAAACGAGGTTCAACCTTGGTGCGCTCGGGCAACGCGGCCACAACTTTGAGTTCAGCGGCATTTGGCTCGGTTGCCGAAAGTGGCTCGCGAAAGCAAAGGTTCAGTTGAACCGGCCCGGGGCGCACCAAATCGTCGTCAGCAGTGGCGGCGCCAGGGTTGGCCGAGCTTTGGTCTGGGCGGGTCCATCCGAGTGAAATTGAAACCGCACGAGCAGCCAAGCCACTCACCTCGTGCAGCCCAGCCTCGTCAACATCGGCCATGGTCGGCGCGGGCACATCGATGCACTCACGCACGGCGTCGCCAAAAATGCCCACCTGGTTTGTGGTTTGGTTTGAGCCAACGCCGCGAAGCTCGGCCGGGCGGTCAGCGGTCAGCAAAATCAGCGGCAGGCCAGAATGTGATGCTTCTAAAACCGACGGATGAAGGTTTGCCACCGCAGTGCCCGAAGTGGTGATTACAACTGACGGCTCGCCAGAACCGAGCGCGCTGCCGAGGGCGTTAAAGCCGAGCGAGCGTTCGTCTAGGTGCACGTGCAGGTCGATGAGCCCGGCGGCTGCGAGCTGGCCAGCTGCAATCGCCAGAGCTTGTGACCGTGCGCCCGGCGCTAAAAAGAATTGACGCACACCGAGTTTTGCAAAGCTGGCCAAAAGTTGTGCGGCAAAAATCTGTGCGGGGCTGCTTTCGCTCGAGTTTTGTTGAGACACTATTTGTCGCCCGATTCGTCGTCAGTTTCATCAGCTTGCTGTTCGGCAGCTGAATCTTTGCGTTGGTTTTTTAGTTTGCGATCTAGCTCGCGCAAAAACTCTGGGTCATCATCGGGCGCCAAAGGGCCTTTTCGCTCTCGAGGCTCAGGTTGATATTTGAACTCTGGTGGCAGGTTTGGTCGCACGTCGTCGTCGGCGCCTTCGATGCCAAAGAAGTTCATTAAAAAAGTGCGCGCACTGCGCTGGGGCGACGGGTTGCTTTGCTCTTGAGCACTGCGATTTGGGGCATCTGCCGAGAAACCCGGCTCACCAAGCATTGGGCGGCCATAAATCAAATAGGCGATGCCGCCAAGCACCGGAAAAACCACGCAGAGCACTAGCCACACCCATTTTGGCAGGTTGCGCACAGCTGTTCGGTCGGCACTGGCAACAAAAACCAGCACGAAAACCTCAAACACCACGGCAGCTATTGCCGCCAACAAAACCATGCGCATTGTTTAACTCTATGCCAGGGCAAACCTAGACTTGAAGTTATGAAAAACGCGTGGGCAAACTATCTGTTTCTAAGAATCGGTCTATTCATTGGCATTTTGGTGATTCTGCTTTTGCTGAACATTGACCAGTTCGTGGCAGCAATTTTGGCGGCTGTTTTGTCGCTCGCAATTTCACTGCTGTTTTTCAACCGTCAGCGCAACGCTCTGTCTGAAGCGGTCTTTCGCCGCATCGAAAAGCGCAAAAAGTTTGGCGAAACAGACGCTGACAGCGATGTCGAAAATGCCCTGCTTGATGATGCAGCGGGCGAAGCAAAAGCTAGCGACAAATAGCGTTTAGCCGAAGTTGACGACCGCTAGACCCCATCCGAGCAAAAGGCCATAGGCCAGCGCCGCGAAGCTGGTGAGTTTGAGCACCAAGATCAACTCGCGCGGGGTCTTGGCCGTGATCACGATTAGCGTGATGGGCAAGGCTAAGAAAACTGCAGCATAAGCGAAGAACGCGGCTGGGTAGAGCACGACCTGCATCGCCAAAAGCACAAATGGCACCCAGAGCATGACTAGAAACAAAGCGACAGATGCCCTTCGGCCAATCAACACCGCCAACGTGCGTTTGCCAACGTGCTGGTCAAGCTCGCGGTCGCGAATGTTGTTGACCATGAGCACTGCTGAGGCAAATAGGCCGGCTGCAATTCCGCCGAAAAGTTCTGGTCCGTTGACCTCGCGCTCTTGAATGTAGCTGGTGCCGATGGTGGCAACTAAACCAAAGAAGACAAACACGGCAACTTCGCCGAGGCCTGCGTAACCATAGGGGCGCTTGCCGCCGGTGTAAAACCAGGCTGCCAAGATTGCTGCCGCACCAACAGCTATCAACCAATAGATGCCGGTGATGAGCACGATTGCCAGGCCGGCGAGCCCCGCTAACCCAAAGAATGCAAAGGCTGCGAACTTGACAGCCTCAGGTCGCACCGACTTTGAGCCGGTCAAACGCAGCGGGCCAACACGTTTGGCGTCGGTGCCACGAATGCCGTCGCTGTAGTCGTTGGCGAAGTTCACGCCGATCTGCAAAAACAGTGCCACGGCGAGCGCAAGCAAATCAAGCCCAATGTTCTCTGACTGTGCTGCCGCAGCGGCACCGGCACCGATGGCGACCGGGGCAATAGCAAGCGGCAAAGTGCGAAGGCGCGCGCCCTCGACCCAAAGTTTTAGGCTGGTTTTCTTTTTAGACATAGCTTCAAGGTTAAAGCAAAGTTGTGGCCACTAAAGCAAAGTTCGCAGTGCAAGGTAATCAACTTTGCCGGTGGCAAGTCGCGGCATCGACCCCACGCGCAAAACTCGCACCGGCTTAGCGGCGGCGCCAAGCAGCGTCAAAACTTCGCCAGCCAAATAGTCGGCGACCTCGGGGCTGCCCAGATAAAACAGCACGGCCCGCTGACCCCATTCGGCATCGTCGACAGCAAGTGCGGCAGCTTGGGTAACGCCCGGCACGGTCAAGGCTGCATGCTCGAGTTGGTCAAGTGACACTTTGAGCCCGCCCGAAACCAAGACCCGATCGGCGCGGCCCAACACGTGCAAACGGCCAGCCTCGTCGAACTCACCGAGATCGTTGGTGACAAACGGGCGGCTTAGGTCGTTAGCCAGAACGGGGCCATCTAAGCTGATTCGGCCGTCTGGCAGCAGCGCCACCTGCACGCCTTCGAGAGCTACCCCGTCATAAACGCAGCCGCCAGCAGTCTCGGTGCTGCCATAGGTGAGCACTATTTTGACACCCTGCTCGCGAAGCCGCGCGACGAGCGACGGGTCGGCAGCCTGACCGCCCACCAAAATCGTGGTGAACTGCCTGAGTGCTAACAGCACCGATGAGTCAGTCTTGGCGGCTTCGGCCAGTCGATGAAGCTGGGTTGGAACCAGTGAGGTGAACTTGTGTTCGTGAGTCAGCAACAGGCTCGCACGCACGAATGCTTCGGCAGTGAAAGGCAGTGTGGTGTTCATGAGCACGGGTTGCGTGCCTGCCACAATTGATCGAATCAGAACGTTTGTGCCAGCGATGTAGTTTGCTGGCAGTGCTAGCAGCCACTGACCGCTGGCCCCGAGGTGCTCAGCACTAGAGTTTGCGCTCGCGAGCAGGGCCTCGCGCGAGAGCAAGATTTGTTTAGGAACACCAGTTGTTCCCGAGCTCTCAACAATCAGGGCAACGTCGTCGGCAACTTCGGCGGGCAGGTCATAGGTTTTGGGCAGCGCGTCGCCGACCACCGCGGGTTTCACAAAAAGAGCGAGCTTGCCGTCGAGCACCTCGATTAGTGCGTTTAGAACGCCGAAGGTGTCGTTGGCGGCTAGTTGTTTTAGAACTGCCATGGGTAAGGCGACCAGTCGGGCTCGCGGCGCTCAAGAAAAGAGTCACGACCCTCAACGGCTTCGTTGGTGCCATAAGCCAAACGGGTGGCTTCGCCCGCGAAGAGTTGTTGGCCGACCATGCCGTCATCCACTGCGTTCATCGCATATTTGAGCATGCGAATCGAAGTTGGTGACTTGCGCAGAATCTCGGCGGCCCACTCAACGCCTTTGGCTTCGAGCTCAGCGTGAGGCACAACCGCGTTCACTACACCCATTTCATAGGCGCGCTGAGCGTCATAAACCTGACCCAAAAAGAAAATCTCGCGAGCAAACTTTTGCCCAACCTGCTTGGCAAGGTAGGCGCTGCCATAACCGGCATCAAAACTGCCAACATCGGCGTCAGTTTGCTTGAACCGCGCGTGCTCAGCGCTTGCCAAACTCAAGTCGGCAATCACGTTGAGCGAGTGCCCACCACCGGCAGCCCAGCCAGGCACCAGAGCGATCACAACTTTTGGCATAAACCTAATCAGGCGCTGAACTTCAAGAATGTGCAGACGACCGCTGCGCGCCTGGTCAACCGCAGGTTTATTTGAGGCGGTGTCATTTGACTCGGCTGCGTCGTTTGACTCGGCTGCGTAGTCACCCTCATATTTATAACCATCGCGGCCTCGCACGCGCTGGTCGCCGCCCGAACTGAAAGCCCATCCGCCGTCTTTAGCCGACGGACCATTGCCGGTGAGCAAAACCACTCCAACGCTTGAGTCTTCGCCAGCGTGACGCAGCGCTGCGACTAACTCGTCAACAGTCTTTGGCCGAAAAGCGTTGCGCACTTCAGGGCGGTCAAAAGCGATTCGCACAATGCCCAAAGTGTTGTGCTTGTGAAAGGTGATGTCGGTGAGTTCGCCAAAGCCAGGCACCTCGTGCCAAATGCTCGCGTCAAAAATGTCAGAAACCTGCTTTGCCATGCTTCTAGACTAAACCCGTGACCATTCCTCTTGATTCCCTGCTCGAAACCGCACAGGTGGTTTCGTTGCCTTTGAAGCAAAAGTTTCGCGGCGTAACCCACCGCGAGATGTTGCTTTTTGAAGGTGAAAACGGGTTTGCCGAGTGGTCGCCGTTTTTAGAATACGAGCCCGAAGAGGCTGCGGTTTGGTTGAGCGCAGCCATCGAGTGGGCGAGCGGCAAATTGCCAAACATTCAGCGCGAATATGTTGAGGTCAACTCAACGCTGCCGGCGGTTGCCCCGCAAAACGTCGCCGCTTCGCTGGCACCCTATGGCGCTTTTGAAACCGTAAAGATCAAAGTGGCTGAGCCCGGTCAAGGTCTAAACGATGACCTTGAGCGCATTTGGCAAGTGAGACGGTTGCACCCCAAAGCAAAAATTCGCTTGGATGCCAACGGCGGCTGGTCAGTCGCCGAGGCGGTGGCCTTAGCTGGCGCGATGGTTGAAAACGGCGTGCCGATTGAATATCTTGAACAGCCTTGCGCCAGCATTGGCGAGCTGGCCGAACTTCGTGTGGCACTCAAACGTGACGGTTTTCAAATCAAAGTGGCAGCCGACGAATCGGTGCGAAAGGTCGATGACCCGCAGGCCGTGGTTTTAGCTGGCGCTGCTGACATTCTGGTTTTGAAGGCTGCCCCACTTGGCGGTGTGAACCGCGCGGCGCAGATCTCTGTCGAGTCAGGTTTAGCGTGCGCGGTTAGCAGCGCGCTCGAGTCGAGCGTTGGGCTGGCCATGGGTTTGCACCTAGCAGCCTGCCTGCCCGACTTTGGTCTGGCGGCTGGGCTGGGCACGGCCGCGCTGTTGGCAGCCGACCTGACCGAAAAGCCCTTGTTGCCCGTTGATGGCGAGCTTGTGGTGCGCCGCGTGAACCCAAGCCCGCGGTTGCTCGCAGAGCACGCTGCACCGGCAGCCCGGTGCAGCTGGTGGCTCGACCGCCTCGCGGCAGCACATGCCCTACTTTAGGCCGCTATAAACGTGCAGGCCCTTGAAGAACAAGTTCACGATGGTGAAGTTAAAGATGATGGCGCAGAAACCAATCACAGCCAGCCAAGCTGAGCGCTTGCCGCTCCATCCGCGCGTGGCATTTGCGTGTAGGTAACCCGCATAGATGGTCCAAATGATGAAGGTCCAAACCTCTTTGGTGTCCCAGCCCCAATAACGGTGCCAAGCGCGTTCGGCCCAGATTGCCCCTGCGATTAGGGTGAAGGTCCACAAAATAAAGCCGATGATGTTGAAGCGGTAGGCAAGTTTTTCGAGCTTATTCATGTCGGGGAACAACGCCAAAATGCGGCGAGTCAAAGCAAAGCCTTGCAGCTTGCTGGTTTCAACTAGCTTTGAACCCTTCATCAAATAAGCGATTGATGCGGCTGAGGCGATATTGAAAAAGCCTGTTGCCAAAATAGCCACTGTCACGTGAATCACGAGCCAATAGCTTTGCAGCGCAGGCATAAGAGATTTGACCTGAACATAAAAGATTGTGGTTGCAATGCCCAACACCAACAGCACAAAACCTGAAACAAAAACAGCCAAAATGCGAATGTCTTTCACAAAAAACTGCGAAACCAAATAAATAGCAATCACCAAGAAAGTTCCCGTGATCGAGAACTCATACATGTTGGCCCAAGGCACACGTGCTGCCGCTATGCCGCGCAAAATTACGCCAGCCCCATGCAAGCTGGCCGAAACGATCAGCAAAACAAAAGCCCAACGCTCAATGCGCGATGCGCCCTTGCGCACTTTTTTGACCGTGCTAGAAGCCTGCGAAAGGTGCCAGACATAGGCTAAAAAGCTGACGGTGTAAACCGCCATTGCGGCATAAATGAAATACAGCGACACCTGTGAAAGGTCATCGTTTAGCACAACAGTTTCTTGCGCATGAAAAACGTTTGGCAGCACGCTTAGCAGGTTATGCATCAGCTTCTTTCTTTGAGCTCTTTGCCTTCAAACCTAGTTCTTCGGCAATTTCTTTAACAATTCTTTCAAGTGCTGGGTCGTCGCCTCGCGCTAAGGCCGCAACCTCAACACCGTCTTCGGTGCGTTTCACCCAAACTCGACGACGTGGCACCAGCAACGACAAAATCAATCCACCAAGAGCCAACAGCGCAAAGAGCAAAACCCATCCCTGCCCCGGGTTGTAATCAATGTCGAGCGAAGCGAATCGCTTAAGGTCGGTGAACGCAACGCAGCCCATGTGATTAGGCAAATTCTCGGCGTTGCCCTTGACATAAAGTTTTACCGGCGCAACGCCAGTTTTGCCGCCGCTCAACTGCTTCAAGCCGTGAGTTGCTAACGAAAAAACGTTTGATGGAATACCCGAGTCGAGCCCCAAGTTTCCCTCATAAACGTTGAGGGTCAGCAAGCTGCTCTGCGGGCTAATGGCTGCCGGATAAATCGACGTCAAAGCACCCGTAGGCAACTGCCCGGCTGTGGGGTAAAAGAATGAAAGCACACCGTATTGGTTAGGTTTTGCATCAGGCAGCTTGATAACGCCCAATGAGGTGTAGTTAGCGTCTTGAGGCAAATAAGGCACGGCGCCTTGATAAGCAAACGGCCCTTGAATGATGCGAACACCACTTGGCAGGGTTTTGCACTGCTTGTCGCTAAAAGCAACCACCGGTGCATAACCGTTGCCGGTCAAATAAACCTTGGTACCTGGCAGCTCTAGCGGTTCATTCACGCGAATCACCGACGTAACCGGCGCGCTGCCTGGAGTCAGTTTGGTCGAAACTGTGGCACGAAAATCAATCGGGGTGCCGGTGTTGCCTTTGTGGGCAGTGTTGTTGTCGAAAGCAATTTCAAACTTGTCGAGTGTCATGCTAAAAGGCGGCAGGTTGTTTTCGTTAAAGAAGGCACCTGGCGAGAACGAGTCGTAGCCGGCAAGGTTATTCACAAAAGTGTCACCCTCAACCAGTAGGCGCTGGCCGCTGTAGCTGAATGCGCCACCAAAACCCACCGCAACCAAAACACCAATCAAGCTGATGTGAAAAAGCAGGTTGCCCGTTTCGCGCAGGTAACCACGCTCGGCACTAATCGAGTCGACATCAACTACAACGCGATAACGCTCTTTTTTGAGCAGTTGCGCAGCGTCAACAAGAATATTTTCGCGGGAACTTTTTTTAGCTTTACCCACCAAATAGGAGGGCATTCTTTGCAAAACCTTTGGGGTAGCTGGCGGGTTGCTAGCCATAGCTTTCGCGTGAACTATGGCGCGTGGCACCACGCATCCGATCAAAGAAATAAACAGCAAAATATAGATTGCACTGAACCAAACTGACGAATAAACGTCGAACAGTTGAATCGAATCTAAAAACTTGGCAAGGTCAGGGTTTTGCTGAAAATAACTTGTGACACCGTTGGGGTCAGCGCTTCGCTGGGGGTAAACCGAGCCGGGAATCGCTGCGGCGGCAAGCAATAGCAACAAAATCAAAGCGGTGCGCATCGATGTCAGTGAACGCCAGATCCAACGCAACCAACCGACTACACCGATTTCTGGCGAGACGACGTTAGTTTCATTTGAAACATGGTCAGACGGCCGGGATGAATCCACTGAGCACCTCCTGCAATTGGGCAACTAAAAGATTCCAAACACCGGTCGCTAAAAGCAAACCGAGAACCATCAAAAGCGCGCCACCAGCAAGGTTAAAGGCGCGCAGGTTACGTTTGACGAAAGCGACCGAACGGGTGGCCAGGCTAAAACCAGCCGCGATAGCTATGAACGGCAACCCTAAGCCAACGGCATAGCAAACTGCCAGCAGTGCACCCCGCGCGCTCGACTGCTGTTCGGCGGCCAAAGTCAGCACGGTGCTCAACGTTGGGCCGATGCAAGGGGTCCAACCCAACCCAAAAACTAAACCGAGCGCAGGTGCACCCCAAAGCCCATATCGCGGGCGAAAACTGAGTTTAAAGTTGCGCTGCAACCAACCGACTTCGCCAACCATGACAAGGCCCATGCCAAAAACCAAAATGCCTAAAACTACTTGAATCACCTGTTTGGCTGTGCCCGTGAAAAGCCCACCCAGGCTGCCAGCCCCCGCGCCTAAAGTCACAAAAACAATAGTGAAACCAAGCACAAACAAGGCGCTGCCCAACACCATGCGGCTGCGACTTGCCGTTGCGCTGTGCCCAGAGCGCCCCGCCATTCCCGAAACATAACCCAAATAGCCGGGCACCAACGGCAAAACACAAGGTGACAAAAACGAAACCAGGCCGGCGAGCGCAGCTAACGGCATCGCTGCCAGCAGCGACCCGTTGAGCACGACTTCGGCGGGGTTCATGTTTTATTCAGTCACAACAGTTTGAATCAGTGAACGCAAAGTTGACTCATCTGCTCGACCCAAAATGCGAGCTTCAACTCGACCGGTTTTATCTACCACCAAAGTGGTTGGCACAGCCTGCGGCGTGACAATGCCGGTGAAAGCCAACACCACGCTACCCGAACTGTTATCAACAATCGACGGATACCCGATTTTAAAGTTGCGCTCAAACGCATTCGCCGTGTCGGCCGAATCACGAACGTTCACACCAACAAACTGGGCTTTGCCATTGAACTCTTTAGAGAGTTTCACAAGCAACGACGCCTCAGCGCGGCAAGGCGCACAGCCGGCATACCAAAAGTTGATCACAAGCGGCACACCGGTTAGGTTTGCGCTGCTCAGCTGACCACCCATATCAGTTGGCCCCGACCAATCCACCGGCCCAGGGCGAGGCGACTTGAACTCGGTGACCGTGCCGTCGCCGGCAATGTAGTTTTTGTTGTCACCGCTGCGAAATTGATTAGCAAGCCCATCGTTGCTGGTGCAACCGCTGAGCAAACTCGCGCTAACCACCAGAGCTAGAACTGCAACAAGTTTTTTCACTAAACCGCTCCTACATCAATAGCGCCATCAAGCAACGAAGCTGCCGGTTCACAATAATCAACCTCGACGAACTTGCCATCTATTTTTTCAAAACTTGTGATGCTCGAAAGCGCACAGCGGCGCAGCTTTGGGTTGTGAAACAATTTGTGACCGCCGATCGCCAAATGAGTGATCCAAATTGGCATTTGGTGACTAACAATGACGGCGTCACCCGACTGCGTGTTAGCCCAGGCATCTTCGATTGAAGCCAGCATGCGGTTGCGAACCAAAACAAACGGCTCGCCCCAACTCGGGCGAAACGGGTTGCGCAATAGCCACCAAGTCGAAGGGCGACGCAAAATGTTGTCAATCGAAACGGTTGAACCTTCAAACTTGTTGTGCGGTTCAATCACTCTTTCTTCAACAATCGGCTCAAGGCCAAAAAGTTCTTGAATCGGTGCTGCTGATTCACGGGTGCGCTGCAGCGGTGAAACCCTCAAAGTTGCGACCGATCGGCCTTGCGAAAGCAGTTCTTGGGCAGCCAACAGTGCCATTTTGTGACCCCGCTGCGACAAACCAAAGTTCGGCAAACGGCCATAAAGAATGCCGTCAGGGTTGTGCACTTCACCGTGACGAATCAGATGAATACGCGTAGCGGTCATGGTCTCAGTTCTTTGAAGTTGGTCGCCAATGGCTTCGAAGCAATAAAGCGTCAAATACCAGCTTACCCTTGGCTAAACTTAGGTTTCAGAGCGTTCGGCAAGCCTTAAGGCTTGGCCGACACCAAATGAAAGTCAGGAATCATGAGAGACCGCAAACTCGTAAAACAGCTCGCAGCGCTGCCAGACGGCCCAGTAGTAATTGGTGGCTGGGTTGAAAAGCTTCGCGACCAAAAGCGAATTCAGTTTGTGATTCTGCGCGACGAGTCAGGTGACGTGCAGGTGACCTACCCGCGCCGCGAAGAAGAAGACGCTCTAGCCGACAAGGTTTCAAGCCTTACCAACGGTTCGTTCGTTTGGGTAACCGGCCGTTTGGTTCACGACGAGCGAGTCAAGCTTGGCGGTCTTGAGATTCAGCTCGATGACCTAGAAATCATTACTCTTGCCGACCCAGAAACCCCGATTGCCGATGACACCAGCATCGACAAGCGCATGGACTGGCGCTTTTTAGACCTTCGCCGCCCAGAGATGAATCTGGTCTTTCGCATTCAAACCACAATCGAAGCCGCCTGGCGCAAATATTGGGTTGAAAACGGCTTCGTCGAGATTCACTCACCAAAACTTATGGCTTCGCCGTCGGAGTCAAACGCTGAACTTTTCAAACTCGAATATTTCGAGGGTCACGCGTATCTAGCTCAAAGCCCACAGTTCTATAAGCAGATGGCCATGATGTCGGGCCTAGGTCGAATCTTTGAAATCGGCCCAGTGTTTCGCGCCGACCCTTCGTTCACCTCACGCCACGCCACCGAATTTGTTTCGGTTGACATCGAAGTTTCTTGGATCGACTCGCACGAAGACGTTATGGCAATTCAAGAGCAATTGCTGCACACCGCTTTGAGCGCCGTGAAAGAACTGCACGGCGAAGAGATTCTCGCCCGTTTTGGCGTTGAAGTTGTTGTTCCGAGCCTGCCGTTCCCGCGCATTCCGCTTCACGAAGCTGTCGAGATTGTGGCTGCACGAGGTCACGAAATTGCGCGCGGCGGTGACATGGACCCCGAAGGTGAGCGCCAAATCGCAGCGCACGTTGCCGAAACGTTCGGTCACGAGTTCGTGTTCCTAACTGACTACCCCGCAACCGTGCGCCCGTTCTATCACATGCGTTCAGAGACCGACCCAACCTTGACCAAGAGCTACGACCTGATTTGGCGTGGCACAGAAATCACTACGGGCGCCCAACGTGAGCACCGTCTTGACGTTCTAATCGAGCAGGTCAAGCAAAAAGGTCTTGAGCCAGAGGGCTTACAGACCTATCTCGACTTCTTCAAATACGGTGCACCGGCACACGGTGGCTTCGGCATGGGCTTGCTTCGCGTTTTGATGCTGCTTCTGCACCAGCCAAACATTCGCGAGGTAGGCTTTCTGTTTCGCGGCCCAAACCGCTTGGAACCCTAGGCCGCCTAGCACCCTAAGTAACCTAAAAAGACTCACTAGCTGCGCAGAATCATGCTCGAAAACTCATCGCACCGCCAAAGCATCAACCAAAACGTTTCTGACGAGCAACAAGCGCAATACCGAGCTCAGCACGACAACATAGGTCGAGCACTGGGCGATTTGCTGGCAAACGGTGCCGATATCAGCGACCCAGTGGTGCAAGAGTGGGTCGGCAAGCACTATGAGTTTGTGAAGCAGTTTTGGGTGCCGAACCGCATCGCCTACAAATCGCTAGCAGTGACTTATGTGATGGACCCCGCCTTCAAAGCAACCTACGAGGCTTATCAACCTGGCCTTGCGGCGTTCGTGCAAAAAGCCATCAACATTTGGGCTGACGCAAACCTGACCTAAGTGGCTTGCCGAAAGCGATCAAGAGTTAGCTCAGCGCATCAAGGGTTAGCAAAGCGCTTCAAGGGTTAGCTCAGCGCATCAAGCGCCTGGCGAAACCGCACCGGGTCAATGCGCCAATAGTTATGAACTTTGCCATCAATCAACAAAACTGGAATCTCTTCGGCGTATCTGGCATGCAGCTGTGGGTCATCCAAGATGTTTTTATGATTCAAAACCAAACTTATTTCTGGCTGTTCAACTGCAAGCTCAGCTAAAACGCGCGCAACCACAGCCTCAGCTTCTTCGCACAAATGGCAACCGGGCTTTGAAATCAAAGTTAACTCATGGTTTTGGGGCACGACCCTATGCTAACGAAGCGTTAACATTGGATAGTGCCCGTGAATGAAGTTTTGCCTAAATCAGGCGACAAAGCCCCCAAAAAAATTGAGGCGGCCTTCTTTGACGTTGACAACACCATTTTGCGAGGGTCGAGCAGTTTTTTGTTTGGCAAGTGCGCTTATCAGCGCAACTTTTTCACCCGCAAAGACATGTGGAGTTTCGCCTGGCACCAAATGCGTTTCATAGCTAAGGGCGAAAACAACAACACTTTAGACAGCATCAAAGATCGCGCCCTAGCACTCGTGGCAGGCCACAAAGCGAGCGACCTAATGTCGCTCACAGATGAGGTTTATGACAACCACATCAAGCCAAAGCTTTGGCCCGAGACAGTGCGTCTGGCCAAAATGCACGTTGCTGAAGGCCGCGAAGTTTGGCTCGTTACTGCCACCCCGCAAGAGATCGCCGATGTTATTGCCAAGCGCCTTGGGCTAACCGGCGCTCTGGGCACAGTGCTTGAAACCAGCGGCGGGTTGCTCACCGGAAACCTGGTTGGCAAAGCTTTGCACGGCAAAGCCAAGCGAAAAGCAGTGCGCGCTTTGGCTAAAGAACGTGGCATTAGCTTGCGTCGCAGTTATGCCTACAGCGACTCGCACAACGACCTGCCAATGCTCACGCTAGTAAAGCACGCGGTTGCTGTTAACCCAGACAAGATTTTGGCTGTGCACGCCAAGGCCGCTGGTTGGCGCATTCTTGATTTCAAAAACGCGAACTGCGCGCGAACAAACTCATCAATCACTAGCCAACAAAAAATTTAGGCAACAAAAAACCCCGCTCGATGGCGGGGTTTTTGCGTCAAGACTATTTCTTGTTACGACGCTGGTGTCGTGTCTTGCGAAGCAACTTGCGGTGCTTCTTTTTAGACATACGCTTGCGGCGCTTTTTGATTACTGAACCCACAAAGACCTCACAGAAAGATTTCGTCGCACGAAAGAACTTCGGCAACTTTGGTTATCACTCCATACTAGCCTAAGCTCAGGGCATGACCCAAAAACAGGTTTATTCGGTGCTTGCCCAGCACGATGGGTTTGAGCTGAGAAGCTACGCCGATTGCGTCTTGGTGCAGGTGGTTCAGCGGGGCGATTTTATGACCGCAGGCAATCGCGGTTTTAGCCCACTTTTCTCTTTTATCAGCGGCAACAACTCTCAGCGGCAAAAAATTGCCATGACGGCTCCAGTAATTCAAGAGTCTCTCGGGCCAAGTGAGCATATCATCAGTTTTGTAATGCCCGCCGATTTCAAGGCGCATGAAACCCCCGCGCCGCTCGGCAGTTCTATGAAAGTCACTGCAGTGCCAGCCCACTTAGCAGCTGCCCGCTCGTTTCGAGGTTCATGGAACGCGAGTCGCTTTCAAGCAGAGGGAGCAGCGCTTTTAGCCGCGGTTGCGGCCACCGGATTGCAGATAAACGGTAACCTTTATTGGTCGAGGTTTGATCCACCTTTCAAACCAGGTTTTTTGAGGCATAACGAAGTGCTGATTGATTTAAAGAAATAGAGAGGCTACCGCTTTGAATAAGAAGAGTTTTGCTCGTCAGATTGCTGCCGAATTTATTGGCACCGCAGTTTTTCTAACCGCGATCGTTGGCGCAACCGAAAACACCGCTTCGCCGTTCGGCAGCATTGCAGCACCAGTTGCGCTGGGCCTAATGATTTTGCTTCTCGGCGACATCAGCGGCGGGCACTTTAACCCTGCTGTTTCGCTTTTCTTCTTTGCTCGTCGCGAGATCAGCGGTGCGCAGTTCAGTGGCTTTGTTGGCGGTCAGCTGCTCGGCAGCGTTGCCGGTGTGGCGCTTGGTTCAACGATTTGGAACAAAGGCGCCAGCCTAACCTTTAACACCGGCAGCATCTTGGCCACCCCGGCACTGGTAGTCAGTGAAGTCTTTGCAACCGCCGGCTTGGTCTGGTTGATTGCCAAACTGGCTAGTTCTGGCAAAGGCAACCTGATTGCTGCAACAGTGGCAGCATGGGTGTTCGCAGCTGGCACTTTCACCAGCACGCACGCAATCGCCAACCCAGCCGTGACGTTTGGCCGTTTCTTCACTTCAACAGGCGCAGGCATCGAGGCCAACGTTGGTCTTGAATTGATGATTGCTCAGTTCGGCGGCACGCTCTTGGCGCTAATTCTGATCACTCTTTTGCATGGCTCAGGCAAGACATCTCGCAAGGCAAAGAAGCCACGCAAGTCATCTAGCAAAAAGTAAAGATTCTAGTTTTTTCTTTTTAGGTGCCCCGGCCCCAATTAGTTGCAATAATGTCTTCAATAGTTATAGGCATTCAGCCCGTCGCGACAAGTGAGGAGGCCTAATCAATGACGATTAGAAAAGCCACACCACAGCCGGTGCAATCTCGAGCGCGCGAAACTGTCGAGGCAGTTATTCAAGTCACAAACGAGGCTCTAAAAGCTGGCGGCGAAGCGGCAGTTCGAATTCAAGAAATATCAGCCGCCAGCCATGTTTCAGTTGGATCTATCTATCACCATTTTGGTGATCGTGAGGGCTTGATTCGGGCAACCTACGTTCACAACTTTTCATCTGCTATCGCCGAAGATATTCAGCGAGCTAAACGCTGGTGGCAAAACATTCACAATGCCAGCGAACTTGCATCACACCGCGCTGAGATGCAAGATTTTCTAAACTCTCACTTCAAGCACCAGTCGCCATTAGAACGTGCAGCTATTATCGGAAACTCGGCTGGTCGCCCAATGCTTCGAGATAGCCTCGCCGAAGTTCAGCACAAGCTAACCGATGAGCTCAGCGAGGTTATGCAAATGCTTCACGAGCGGGGTGTTTTGCGCAGCGACCTAAAGCCGCGAGCCGTTGCAGTGATGATTTTGGGAATGCTGTTTGGTCGCGTGGTTGCAATGCTCGATAACGACCCCGTTGACCAGCAATCTTGGAATGACGCCATGCTGGCAGCCTTCAGCGGTTTTTTCAACACCTAAAAACTGCAAAGCGCCTTGGTTCGAAGCTTTGCTTTAAATCGAATTAGTCAGACTCAGGGCCCTGGTTTTTGAAGCGACTCTTGGCCGCTTTCAAACCCTCATCGAGTTTTGCTTTGGCCGCTGCCGCAGCCTCGCGCGCCGACTTTTCAGCCACAAACCGAGCATCAGCCATGCGGCGCCCAAGGTCGCGACCAAGTTTTTCTTCGTCAATCTTTTCGAGCACCTGCTCGTTAACCTGGTCGCCCAGCCAGTCAACCGACTCAGCGATCCATGAGCCAAGGTTTTCACCAGCCTCGCCGAACTTCGCCGCTAACTTTGATTCGATAGCCGTGACAACTACTTTGGCTGTGACCTCGGCGTCGTTTTTTGCTGCTGTTTTTGAAGTGCTTGAAAAAGCGTCGACGGTGCTTAGAAACACAACAACTTCACTCAGCGGGCCCGAGTTAAGCGAATATTTGCGAGTTTGGCCCGCACTTTCAACAGTCACGAGGCTGAGGTCGCGCAAGGTTTTAAGGTGTTTCGAAACAGTCGGCTGGCCCTCACCGGTTAGGGTTACAAGCTCACTGACCGTAAGGCCCGGAGTGTCTGCCAGCGCGCCAAGAATTTGGCGACGGGTAGCATCTGAAATCGCATTGAAAATATCGCTCATGGCTTTAGGTTATCGGTTGCCGTTAGCAATTTCACGAGCTCGGGCCAACGCGGCAGCTGTTGCGGCTTCGAATGTTGCTTGAAATTTTGCGCTTTCTAAGGCAGCGATGGCTCGTTCTGTGGTGCCATTTGGGCTTGTAACCTGTTTGCGCAACTCAGCGGGAGTCTTTTGACTTGCCTCGAGCAAAAGGCTGGCTCCTAAAAATGTCTCGTTGACCATTAGTGCTGCTTGTTCAGCGCCGAAACCCATTGATTGTGCAGCTGCGGTGAATTGCTCAATCAGATAAAAGACATAGGCAGGGCCGCTGCCGCTAATGGTGCTGAGTGCATCAATCTGCGACTCGTCGACCGTTATGGTTTGACCGACAGTTTCAAACAAAGCAATTGCGGTTTCAAGGTTGGCTTTTGTAGCCCGACTGCCCGCTGCCAAACCAGTGATGGCTCGGCCAACAATGGCGGGTGTGTTGGGCATGGCTCGAACCACCGCTACATCGTCTGGCGTAACTGCCTGCATGGCCTCGGTCGTAATGCCCGCTGCAACGCTGATAACCAGAGCATTGTCATCGAGGTTGTCAGCAACACCCACCAAAGTTTCGCTTACATAAGCCGGTTTGACTGCAATCAGCACAACATCGGCGCCAGCAACAGCCATTTGGTTCGCGTCGTCACCGTTTTCAAGAGCAAACGCAAGCACACCAAACTCTGCGTTTAGGGCATCGGCACTGGCATCACTTTTAGTCGTGACCGTGATGTTCGCCGCATCAAAACCTGATTTGATCAGGCCGGCCAAAATCGCCTTGCCCATTGAGCCGGTGCCAAGAATCGCGAGTCTTTGAATATTCACAAGTCAAGTCTAAAGCGAGCCAAGATTGTCTGCAGTGGCGTGTAACTTTGAAACAAACTCTTCACCCCACGGAGGCACCATGGCGAACGCCAAAAACAAGAACGATTTTGCTTGCACCGAATGCGGGTGGAGCACAATCAAATGGGCCGGCCGCTGCGGCGAGTGCCAATCCTGGGGCACGGTTCAACCAGTCGGTGCCGCTACCGGGGTAGCGGCCAAGAGGGTAGCTCCAGTTGCGATTGCTGCAGCGAGCGCGGCCAAGCCAATCACTGAGGTGAGCACGATTCAGGCGGCAAGCCAATCAACCGGGGTCGGCGAGTTTGATCGCGTGCTGGGCGGCGGTTTGGTTGCCGGCGCGGTGGTTTTGCTTTCTGGTGAACCGGGGGTGGGCAAGTCGACCTTGCTGTTGTCAGTGGCAGCCAAAGCAGCCGCGCGCGGTCTTAAAGTTCTTTATGTCAGCGGCGAAGAGTCGGTTGGTCAAATCAAGCTTCGGGCCGAACGCACCGGTGGCCTCGAGCCTCTGCTTTACTTGGCCGCCGAGACCGACCTTGCAACTGTGCTCGGGCAAATCGACGAAGTCGCCCCTGACCTTCTGGTGGTCGATTCTGTGCAAACCATAGCCTCTGCCGAAATCGAAGGTGCGGCGGGAATGCCAAGTCAGATTCGCGAAGTTGCAAGCAACATCATCAAAGTTGCCAAAGAACGTGCACTGTCGGTGCTTCTGGTGGGCCATGTGACCAAAGACGGCACCATTGCTGGGCCCCGAGTTCTCGAACACCTGGTTGACGTGGTTTGCCACTTTGAAGGTGATCGCCAAACCTCACTGCGATTCATCCGATGCCAAAAGAACCGTTTTGGCCCAACTGACGAAGTTGGTTGCTTCGAAATGACTGGCGACGGCATCGCCGAGGTTGCCGACCCGAGCGGTTTGTTTTTGAGCCGTGGCGATACTCCGGTTTCAGGCACTTGCGTCACTGTGACGATTGAAGGTCGTCGCCCCATGATCGCCGAGGTGCAGGCTTTAGTTGTGAAATCTTCGGCACCTCAGCCAAGGCGAGTCGTGAACGGTGTCGACGCCTCTCGAGTCTCGATGCTGCTAGCGGTGCTTGAGCGCCGTGCTGGCATGAGACTGAGCGAACATGAGGTTTATGTCTCAACCGTTGGTGGTGTGCGCTTGAGCGAGCCTGCAGCCGACCTCGCAATCGCGCTGGCCATTGCCTCAGCGATGCAAGACAAACCAATTGCACATAACCTCGCAGCTTTTGGCGAAATCAGCCTCGCCGGCGAGATTCGCGCAGTTACCGGCGCCAAGATTCGTCAAGCAGAAGCTGACCGCTTGGGTTTTGCCCGTGGCATTGACAGCTCGGTGGGCAACCTGCGTGCAGCTTTGGCACTCGGGTTGAACTGGTAACCTCTAGCGCAGAATGAATGCGCCTTGGGTTTTATCACTGAGCACACCAGCCACTGAAACGCTAAGGTGAAAAGTTGCTCCGCCGGCAGGCACAGCGGTCTGGCCCGAAGCCGCGTTGCAACCTGTGGTTGAAGAACGCACGCGATCCCAAGAAGTTGGCTGGCTGTTGAGGCTCTGGCCAACTTTAATAACCATGGTCTTGTCAAAGGTGGCGCTTCGATCGCAGTCTTTCGAGCTCCAATAAACTTCAGAACCGCTAGTGACAGTCAAAAACTGCTGGGCACTGCCAACATTGAAACTGCAATCGACGGCACCAATGTTCTTTAGTGAGAAACCAAAATATGGGGTTTCAGTTGAACCAAAACTCTGTCTGGCCGCAGTCAACGTTTTATCGGTGACAAAAGGTTTGACGGCAATGGCGCCCGGGGCGCAGGGTTCGCCCGAACCTGCAGTTGCTGCTGCAGTCAGCGACGGGTTGCTTATGGCTGTGCCGGCCGAATGATTGATGTTGTTGGCCAATGAGGCAATGCCCCAAACAATTGCAATCACAACCACAAGCAAAAGTGCACAGCCAATTTGGCGTCGACGATAAACCTGCTTGGGCAGAGGTCTGCGGTTTTGGTTTTGGTTGCTCACAGGGCTATTAAAGCAGTGAGCTTATAGAAGCTTCAGCATTCGCGTGTTGCCCAGCGTGTTTTGTTTTACGCGCGCCAGGTCAAGAAACTCCGCGATTCCTTCGTCATTTGAGCGAACCATTTCGGCAAAAGTGTCTTCGTCAACCGGGGTGTCTGCAATTGGGTTAAACCCGTGACGGCCAAAGAAGTCGGTTTCGAAGGTGAGGCAAAAGATACGACTTATGCCCAGCTCTCGGGCTCGGTCAAAAAGAGCTTCAATAATGATATGGCCGATTCCCTTGCCCTGAAGATTTGAGTCAATGACCACACTTCGAATTTCGGCAAGATCTTGCCACATCACGTGCAAGGCACCACAACCGACAACAGTGTCGTTTTCGTCGACAGCCAGGATCATCTCTTGAACCTGCTCATACATTTCAACTTTTTCACGGCCGAGCAAGACGCTGCGCTCGACCCAAGGCTGGCGCAGGGCATGAACCGCAGGAATGTCGGTGGCTCTAGCTGGGCGAACGTGATAAGTCATAAAGCAATGTTATCTAGCCGCAAACGGCAAAACCCCCGCTCGAGGCGGGGGCTTTGCTTAAAACTGATTGAACTTTGGTTTGCGATTCTGCGCTGCCGAAGCTGCGGCAGAAATCAGAGCGCCTGAGTGACGGTCTCGCGAACCTGAGCTTTTGACTCAAAAGTGAAGTTGCCGTCAACGAAGTCGACTGTGACATGGCTGGCTGAGTTGAGTTCGCCGTGCAAGATCTTTTCGCTGAGCTTGTCTTCAACTTCGCGCTGAACAGCACGACGAAGTGGTCGCGCACCAAGCGTTGGGTCGAAACCGATTTCAATGAGTCGATCTTTAGCAGCTGGGCTAACTTCGATTGTCATGTCACGGTCTTCAAGGCGCACCGAAAGACGCTTGATGAACAAGTCGACGATCTGACGCAGTTCTTCTTTGACCAGTTGAGGGAACACGATGGTTTCGTCAACACGGTTCAAGAACTCGGGCTTGAAGTGGCGCTTGAGCTCTTCGTTAACCTTGCCCTTCATCACTTCGTAGTCATTCTGAGCGTTGCCCTCTAGAGCAAAGCCCATGGTGCCACGTGAAATGTCGCGCGTGCCTAGGTTTGTGGTCATGATGATGACGGTGTTTTTAAAATCAACAACGCGGCCCTGACCATCGGTCAAACGGCCTTCTTCAAGAATCTGAAGTAGCGAGTTGAAGATGTCTGGGTGGGCTTTTTCGATCTCGTCGAAAAGCACAACCGAGAATGGCTTGCGGCGAACCTTTTCGGTTAGCTGGCCACCCTCTTCGAAACCTACGAAGCCCGGAGGGGCGCCGAATAGGCGCGAGATGGTGTGCTTTTCGCCATATTCGCTCATGTCAAGCGAAATCAAAGCGCCTTCGTCATCGAACAAGAACTCGGCTAGCGCCTTAGCTAGCTCGGTCTTGCCCACGCCGGTTGGGCCGGCGAATATGAATGAGCCTGATGGGCGCTTCGGGTCCTTTAGACCGGCACGCTGGCGGCGAATCGTCTTTGACAAAGCAGCAATGGCTTCTTCTTGGCCAATGACTCGCTTGTGAAGTTCTTGCTCCATAAAAATAAGCTTGGCTGATTCTTCTTCGGTGAGCTTGAACACTGGAATGCCGGTGGCTTGAGCCAGAACCTCAGCAATTAGACCTTCGTCGACGATGCCCTGTGCGCGCACGTTGCCGTCGCGATATTGCTTCTCGAGGCGCACACGCTCGGCGCTCAACTTCTTTTCTTCATCGCGTTTTGAGGCAGCCAGCTCAAAGTCTTGGCCTTCGATGGCCTTCTCTTTGGCAACTCGAACGGCAACGATTTTCTCTTCGATTTCGCGAAGCTCTGGCGGCGAAGACAAAATCGACAGGCGCAAGCGAGCACCTGCTTCATCGATTAGGTCAATTGCTTTATCTGGCAAAAATCGGTCAGTTACATAGCGGTCGGCCATGCTGGCTGCTGCCACGATAGCTGCGTCGGTAATCGAAACCTTGTGGTGGGCTTCGTAACGGTCGCGAAGGCCCTTCAAGATGTTGATGGTGTGAGGCAACGATGGTTCGTTGACCTGAACCGACTGGAATCGACGCGCTAGGGCGGCATCTTTTTCGAAATATTTGCGGTATTCATCGAGAGTGGTTGCGCCGATGGTCTGAAGCTCGCCACGAGCTAGCAGCGGCTTTAAGATTGAGGCTGCGTCGATCGCACCTTCGGCAGCGCCAGCGCCAACCAACGTGTGAATCTCGTCGATGAAGGTGATGATATCGCCGCGGGTGCGGATCTCTTTAGTGACCTTCTTGAGGCGCTCTTCGAAGTCACCGCGGTAACGGCTGCCGGCAATTAAAGCGCCCATGTCGAGGCTGTAAAGCTGCTTGCCCTTAAGAGTTTCTGGCACGTTGCCGTTGACAATCGCCTGTGCCAAACCCTCAACAACTGCGGTCTTGCCCACCCCTGGCTCACCAATCAGAACTGGGTTGTTCTTTGAACGGCGCGAAAGAATTTGCATTACGCGCTCGATTTCGCGCTCGCGACCAATCACTGGGTCGAGCTTGCCGTCGGCTGCTGCCTGAGTTAGGTTGCGACCAAACTGGTCAAGAATCTGTGAGCCCTTTTGCGGAGCTGCCTGCTCGCCGCCAACGTTTACAGTTTCTTTGCCCTGAAAGCCTGAAAGCAACTGAATGACTTGCTGGCGAACACGGTTAGTGTCGGCGCCAAGCTTCACAAGAACCTGAGCGGCCACGCCTTCGCCCTCGCGAATCAAGCCCAACAATAGGTGCTCGGTGCCGATGTAGCTGTGGCCAAGTTGCAAGGCCTCGCGAAGTGAAAGCTCAAGAACCTTTTTGGCGCGAGGGGTGAAAGGAATGTGGCCAGTCGGCGCCTGCTGGCCCTGACCGATGATCTCTTGAACCTGCTCGCGAACGGCGTCGAGCGAAACACCTAGCGCCTCGAGTGACTTGGCTGCGACTCCTTCGCCCTCGTGAATCAGGCCGAGCAGAATGTGCTCGGTGCCGATGTAGTTGTGGTTCAACATTTTGGCTTCTTCTTGCGCCAAAACAACCACTCGACGAGCTTTGTCGGTGAACTTCTCAAACATGTTTACTCCTAGCCCAAAACGGGTCGACAAACGAGTTGTCTATTAGAGATGTTAGAGAATCGACAAGGCCTTTTGGGCAATGTTCGCCCTAGGGTGAAATTGCTACTTATTTTTTGAAGCGGATGCTTTGCCTTCGGCCGAAGCCAACTTGGCAGCCTCGAACTTGGCTGTTTCTTCGGCTTCGATTTTGGAATACACCTTGCGTTCGGTTCGGTCAGCCCGAATGATTGAACGCATTACCACCCAAAAAATTCCTCCCACCAAAATCGGTGGGGTTAGGGCTAAAAGAACATCCCATGCGCTTTTTAGAAAATCGGCCATAGCTTTTTTACCTTCGCCTATTTAACCAACGGGAACATGATGGTTTCGCGAATGCCCAAACCGGTCAAGCTCATTAGAAGACGGTCGATGCCCATGCCCATGCCGCCCGATGGTGGCATTCCAAACTCTAGAGCCTTCAAGAAGTCTTCATCGAGCTTCATGGCCTCAGGGTCGCCAGCAGCAGCAAGCGTGACCTGCTCAACAAAGCGGGCGCGCTGAATCACTGGGTCTACGAGCTCGGAGTATCCGGTGGCTTGTTCATAGCCGCGAATGTAGAGGTCCCACTTCTCAACAACACCGCTCTTGCTGCGGTGGTCGCGAGTCAACGGTGATGTGTCAACGGGAAAGTCAATCACGAAGGTTGGTTTGACCAGGTGGGCTTTGACAAAGTGTTCCCAAAGCTCTTCGACATATTTGCCGTGCAACGGGTGGTCGATTTCGATGCCGACCTTGGTTGCCAAAGCCTTGAGCTCGGCAATCGGAGTCTGAGGCGTAATCTGAACGCCGGCAGCCTCGCTGAGTGATTCGAACATCGAAATGCGTGGCCAGTCGCCCGAAAGGTCGTTGATCTCGCCGCCTTCGAGTTCGACGAGGTGAGTGCCGAAGACATCCATCGCAGCATTTTGAATCAACGACTGGGTCAGATCGGCGATGGTGTTGTAGTCGCCGTAGGCTTCGTAGGCCTCGAGCATCGCAAACTCAGGTGAATGAGTGCGGTCGGCGCCTTCGTTGCGAAAGTTGCGGTTGATCTCAAACACGCGGTCGATGCCACCAACAACGGCACGCTTCAAGAACAGCTCAGGTGCGATGCGCAAGAACAGCTCGGTGTCGAAAGCATTGCTGTGAGTCTTGAACGGGCGAGCACTTGCACCACCGTGAATGGTTTGCAACATCGGGGTTTCAACCTCGGTGTAGTTGCGAGCTTCGAAGGTGCGGCGCAGCGACTTCATGACGTTGGCGCGAATCTGAACGACCTCGCGCGCACGGTCGCGCACGATTAGGTCAACATAGCGGTGGCGCACGCGATATTCTTCGCCGAGTTCGTTGTGCATGTTCGGCAGCGGGCGAATGGTCTTGGCGGCCATCTTCCACTCGCTAACCAAAACGCTCAACTCGCCGCGCTTTGAGGTGATTACCTCACCCGTAACAAACAGGTGGTCACCGAGGTCAACGAGTTCTTTGTAACTTTCAAGCGCGGTTTCGCCAACCTTGTCGAGGCTGAGCATCGCTTGAATGCGCTGACCCGAACCGGCCTGCAGAGTGGCAAAGCAGAGCTTGCCGGTGTTGCGTTGAAAAACGATGCGCCCAGCAATCGAAACGGTGTCGCCAGTTGCGACGTCGATCTCGAGGTCTGGGTAGGCAGCACGAACCTGCTCGATGGTGTGAGTGATC
>CAISOV010000017.1 GCA_903887175.1 uncultured Micrococcales bacterium | reverse complement strand
TATTCGGCGGCAGGCACCTCAGCCAGCACAACGTCAACCACGGCCAACTCGACGGCCTCAGCCAGCGCAAGGTCTGCGATGTGGCCAACGGCGCGAAGGTCTTGCTCGAATAGTCGAACGCTTGAGAGCACGGCAGCCGGAGCCTGAAGTGTTGCCGACTCAACCTCTGCGCGCATTGATACCTTTGCATCGCTCTTAGCTTTGCGCACGCCAAATAGGGCAACCTTGGCCAGGTCAATCAGACCGTGATGGCTTGCATCTAAGTCGCTCGCAAATTCTTCAGCGGTTGGCCATGAGGCACGGTGAATCGAGCCACTCTGCCACCAAGACCAAACTTCTTCGGTGGCATAAGGCAAGAACGGTGCGAGCAGCCGCAGCAGCGCGTGAAGCGCGCGACGAAGAGCCAAAACAGCCGAAGCTTGGCCGTCTGCAGTGCCGCTTTGACCGTAGGCGCGGTCTTTTACGAGTTCGAGGTGGTTGTCGGTGAAGTTCCAGAAGAACTGCTCGGTGAGCTCTAGAGCGCGGGTGTGGTCATAGTTCTCAAAAGCGGCTGTTGCATCGCGAACAGTGTCTGATAGCGCCAACAGAAGGCTTTGGTCAATTGGCTCACTAACGGTTGCGTCAACCGCTGGTGCGTCGAATGAAAGCACGAACTTGGCGGCGTTGAGAACCTTCAGAGCCAAACGGCGACCAATCTTCATCTGGCCGGTGTCGAAGGCTGCGTCGGTGCCCAGGCGTGCCGAAGCAGCCCAGTAACGAACGGCGTCTGATCCGTGCTCGACCAACAGGTCGGTCGGGGTAACAACGTTGCCTTTTGACTTCGACATTTTCTTGCGATCTGGGTCGAGAATCCAACCAGAAATCGCGGCGTTAGCCCAAGGCAGCTGACCCGTCTCTTGCTCGGCACGCAAGACGGTCGAGAACAACCAGGTGCGAATAATGTCTTGGCCCTGTGGTCGAAGGCTGTACGGATACACCAGGTTGTATAGCTCAGGGTCTGCCAACCAGCCTCCAGCAAGCTGTGGGGTGAGCGATGAGGTCGCCCAGGTGTCCATGATGTCAACCTCACCGATAAAGCCACCGGCAACACCGCGCTGAGCCTCGGTGAAGCCAGCTGGAACATCGCTTGATGGGTCAATTGGCAGGTCGGCAGCTGCCGGCACGATAGGCGAATCGTGAACGATGTCGCCGTTTTGATCGATTGAATACCAAACCGGAATCGGCACACCAAAGAAGCGTTGCCGCGAGATCAACCAGTCGCCAGTGAGGCCGTTGACCCAGTTTTCATAGCGCACGCGCATAAAGTCAGGAACAAAGTTCAGGCCCTTGCCAAGTTCAATCAAGCGAGCACGCAGGTCGGCATCGCGACCACCGTTCTTGATGTACCACTGGCGGGTCGACACGATTTCGAGAGGCTTGTCGCCTTTTTCAAAGAATTTAACCGGATGCGTAATGGCCCGAGGCTCACCGACCATGTCACCAGATGCCTGCAATAGCTCAACGATGGCTTGCTTAGCCGAAAAAATGGTTTTGCCAGCAATGGCGTTCCAAGCTTCAACGCCGGCAGGGCTGGTTATCACATCGGGCATTTCAGCGAGAATGCGACCATCCCAGCCAATAATGGCTCGGTTTGGCAGGTCGAGTTCGCGCCACCAGATTACGTCGGTGACGTCACCGAACGTACAAATCATGGCGATGCCCGAACCTTTGTCGATTTGAGCGAGTCGGTGAGCAACAACCGGCACCTCGACATCAAATAGTGGGGTGCGAACAGTCTTGCCAAAAAGGCCCTGATAGCGCTCATCGTCTGGGTGAGCCACCAAGGCGACACAGGCTGCCAAGAGTTCAGGTCGGGTGGTTTCAATGAAAACCTTGCCGCCCTCAACAAGTGACGGGTCGACGTTGAAGCCCAAGCGGTGATAAGCGCCAGGTTGTTCGCGATCTTCGAGCTCAGCCTGAGCAACTGCAGTTCTAAAAGTGACGTCCCAAAGCGTTGGAGCCATCGATTGATAAGCCTCGCCACGGGCCAAGTTGTTCAAGAAAGCCTGCTGCGAAACAGCTTGTGCTTTTGGTGAGATTGTCTGATAGGTCTGATCCCAGTCAACCGACGCGCCAAGTTGACGCCAAAGAGCCTCAAACTGCTTTTCGTCTTCGGTGGTCAGCTTGACGCAAAGTTCAATAAAGTTTCTGCGAGAAATCGCAACTTGGTCAGCCGCTTTGCTGCTCTTGTTATCGCCGCCTTCAAAAGGTGGCTCGAAGCCCTCAACATAAGGCAGGGTTGGGTCGCAACGAACGCCGAAATAGTTCTGCACCCGTCGCTCGGTTGGCAAACCGTTGTCGTCCCACCCCATCGGGTAGAACACTTCGAAACCGCTCATGCGCTTGAATCGAGCAACCACGTCGGTGTGGGTGTAGCTAAAAACGTGCCCAACGTGCAACGAACCTGAAACGGTCGGCGGGGGAGTGTCGATTGAATAAACCTGCTCGCGACTGACCGAGCGGTCAAAGCGATAAGTGCCGTCGTTTTGCCAAACTAGACCCCACTTTTGCTCTAGGCCCTCAACGCCGGCCTTTTCAGGGGTGGTTGCAGGTGCAAGATAGTTAGGTTTTGCGGCAGGGCTTGTGTTAGTCACTCGTAAACTCTCCAGAAATTTAGACTGTATAAGGTTAACATTGACTTTTGAAGTCATTTGCTACTGCCCCAAAGAAAGCACAACCATGTATCCAAAAAACAACCAAGATGCTGCGCGCGAGGGTGTCAACCCTAGCCCGAGTTTTGCTGAGGTTGAAAAAGGTATTTTGGCTTTTTGGAAGGGCGACAACACTTTTCAAGCCAGCATCGATCAGCGACGTGAAGCCGATGCGCCAGAGTTTGTTTTTTATGATGGCCCACCATTTGCAAATGGTCTGCCACACTATGGTCACCTGCTGACTGGTTATGCCAAAGATGCAATTCCGCGTTTCAAAACCATGCAGGGTTATCGCGTTGAACGCCGTTTTGGGTGGGACACCCACGGTTTGCCAGCCGAGGTCGAGGCCGAACGCCAGTTGGGCATCTCAGGTCGCCCCGAGATCGAAAAGTTCGGCGTTGACAAGTTCAACGAATACTGCCGCACATCCGTTTTGAAATACACCGACGAATGGCGCGAATACGTGACCCGCCAGGCACGCTGGGTTGACTTTGACAATGACTACAAAACTCTCGATGCTCCCTACACCGAGAGCGTGCTTTGGGCTTTTAAAGAGCTCTATAAAAAAGGCCTAATTTATGAAGGCTTCAAAGTTTTGGCATATTGCTGGCGTTGCGAAACACCGCTGTCAAACCATGAACTTCGAATGGATGACGAGGTCTATAAGAATCGTCAAGATCAGACGGTAACCGTTACTTTTGCTGCCCTGCCAAACCAGGCCGGCTTTGATGCCCTAGCGGGCGTTCGCCTGCTGGCTTGGACGACCACGCCATGGACTCTGCCCACAAACTTCGCTCTAGCGGTTGGCCCGAAGATTGAATACGCAGTTGTTGTGGCAGGCCCGAACGGTGCTGGCGATGGCGGTGCGGCAGGCGAGGCTCGATATTTGCTCGCTAAGAATCTCGTTGGCGGCTATGCCAAAGACTTAGGTTATGACTCTGCTGATGAAGCATCAGAAGCCATTGAAGCTACTTATATGGGCACTGATTTGGGCGGCTTGCGATACGAACGCCTTTTTGATTACTACGCCGATAACACCAAATTCGACGTTGCAAATGCTTGGCAAGTTTTGGTTGGCGATTATGTTGCTGATAGCGACGGCACCGGAATCGTTCATCAGGCCCCTGCCTACGGCGAAGATGACCAAAAGCTTTGCGAAGCAGCCGGCATTCCCGTTTATGTTTCAGTGAATGAGCGTGGCGAGTTTGTGTCAGTCGTTAGCGACTTCGCAGGTCAGCACGTTTTTGAAGCTAATAAGCCCATTACCCAGCGTCTAAAAGCTGACGGTCGTTTGCTTCGCCAGGCAAGCTACGAGCACTCATACCCTCACTGCTACCGTTGCAAGAACCCGCTGATCTATAAAGCGGTTTCGAGCTGGTTCGTCGAAACCACCAAGTTGCGCGATCGCATGCTTGAACTCAACCAAGACATCAACTGGGTTCCTGAGCACACCAAAGAAGGCTCATTTGGCAAGTGGCTCGAGAATGTTCGCGACTGGGCTATCAGTCGAAACCGTTTCTGGGGCGCGCCGATTCCGGTCTGGAAATCAACCGACCCAAACTACCCTCGCATCGATGTTTACGGATCAGCTGCCGAGCTGGCTGCTGACTTTGGCATAGAAATTGAAGACTTTCACCGACCGGGCATCGACAACCTGACACGACCGAACCCTGACGACCCAACTGGCAAGTCGATGATGAAGCGAGTGCCAGAAGTTCTTGACTGCTGGTTTGAATCTGGGTCAATGCCTTTCGCGCAGGCACATTATCCGTTTGAAAACCGTGAATGGTTTGACTCGCACAACCCTGGTGACTTCATCGTCGAATATGTCGGTCAAACTCGCGGCTGGTTCTATACCCTGCACGTTTTGTCGACTGCGCTTTTCGATCGACCAGCTTTCAAAAACGCTGTGTCACACGGAATCATTCTTGGCAACGATGGCCAAAAAATGTCGAAATCATTGCGCAATTACCCAGATGTGAATGAAGTTTTTGATCGAGATGGGGCCGACGCGATGCGTTGGTTCTTGATGGCGAGCCCGATTCTGCGTGGCGGCAACCTGATCGTGACCGAACAGGGCATTCGTGAAGGTGTTCGCCAGGTGCTTTTGCCTCTCTGGAACACTTGGTATTTCTTTGCTCTTTATGCCAACGCTTCTGGCTATCAAGCCAAGGCTTCAACCTCATCGACTGATGTGCTCGATAGATATTTGCTAGCTAAAACTCGCGAACTCGTGATTGGTGTCGAAAAACACCTCAACCTGTTTGACTCATATTCGGCTGCTGCCGAACTGCGAGACTTTGCTGACGTTTTAACAAACTGGTACATTCGGCGTTCGCGTGATCGATTCTGGTCAGGTTCAACTGAAGCGTTTGACACGCTTTATGCGGTGCTTGAGATTGTTTGTCGCGTTGCTGCGCCGTTGTTGCCTCTAGTCACTGAAGAAATATGGCGCGGGTTGACCGGTGGCCGTTCGGTTCACTTGACATCTTGGCCAGACGCATCTGGGCTGCCAACTGACAAGGGCTTGGTCGCCGCAATGGACCAAGTTAGGCATGTCAGCTCGGTCGCGCTAAGCCTGCGCAAGGCTTCAGCATTGCGTGTGAGGCTGCCATTGGCATCACTGACCGTGGTGACCTCAGACGCTGCCGAACTCGAACCGTTCGCGTCAATCATTGCCGAAGAGCTAAACGTAAAAACCGTTAACCTGGTTGAACTTTCGCTTGACTCAGCCAGCCAGTTTGGCGTTGTCAAACGACTAACAGTCAATTCGCGTGCTGCCGGGCCCCGTCTTGGCAAAGGTGTGCAAGCCGTTATTGGTGCAGCCAAAGCTGGTGATTGGTCAGAGGTCGATGGTGTGGTAACTGCTGGTGGGGTGGCGCTTGAAGCAGGTGAATACACCCTCGATTTGGTAGCAAACCTAAGTGAAGCCGCTGAAACTGAAAGTGAAACTCAGAAATTAATCGGCATCTTGGCCGGCGGAGGGTTCTTGATTCTTGATGGCGCGGTCACCGAGGCGCTAGCTGGTGAAGGTTTGGTTCGCGACGTGATTCGTGCCGTTCAGAACGCCCGCAAAGAAGCTGATCTAGACGTGAGCGACCGTATTTCGTTGAAACTTGTTGCTGACGAGGCCGTCTTGCAATGGGTCGCAGTGCACGAACAACTTTTGAAGTCAGAAACTTTGGTGACAAACCTCGAATTGAAAGCTGCATCAGCGGCCGCCTCAGGCGAACCGGTTGCAGTGGGCGATTCTCAGCAGGTTTACATTGAGGTGCAAAAGGCATGAGTCAAGAACACGACGATCGCCACTGGGCTATTCAAGCTGCTGAAGTAGAGCAGCGCATGTTGGCTCGCATTCCTGAGAACAAGATTCGTCAGCGCCTAGATCCAACTCGGCGCGCAGTTGAACTTTTAGGCGACCCGCAGTTTGCATATCGTGTTATTCACATCACGGGCACAAACGGCAAGACCAGCACAGCTAGATTCATCGAGCGCATTTTGCGCGAGCACGGGTTGCGCACGGGCCGTTTTTTGAGCCCTCACCTAATCAAAACCAATGAGCGCATGGCCGTTGATGGCGAATCGATTAGCGATGAGCGGCTGGTGACAATCTGGAACGAGATTGAACCTATCTTGCAACTGGTTGACGCTGAGCTCGAAGCTGAGGGCGAAACCGCTCTGACATATTTTGAAGCTTTGGCAGTTCTAGGTTTTGCAGTCTTTGCTGATGCTCCCGTTGATGTTTTGGTTCTTGAAGTTGGCATTGGCGGCGAATGGGACAGCACCAATGTTGCAAACGGCGATGTGGCAGTTTTTGCGCCAATTTCACTTGACCACGTTGATCGCCTCGGTAACACTTTGACCGAGATTGCTGCCACTAAGAGCGGCATCATCAAACCCGGGGCGTTTGTGGTTAGCGCTGCGCAACCCGCAGAAGCTGCCGCGGTTCTAGCCGACAAGGCAGCATCAGTGGCTGAGGTTTATAAGCCTTATGGCGACGGATGGCACCTGATTGATAGCGAAGCAGTTGCAGGTGGCACTAAATTCTCGGTTCAGGGCTTGGCAGGGGTCTATCACGACTTGTTCTTGCCGGTGCATGGTAGTTACCAGGCCGAAAACGCTGCGTTAGCTCTGGTGGCTGCCGAAGCATTCTTGGGCGGCGGCGAACAGCGCATTTTAGATGACATCGTTCGCGCAGCATTTGCAGATGTCGCATCGCCAGGGCGTCTTCAAGTAATCAGCAAAGATCCTCTAATAGTTCTTGATGCTGCTCACAACGAAGGCGGCGCTTTGTCGCTGGCTACCTCGATTCGTGAAACGTTTAACGCTCCTTATGTGGTTGGCGTTGTGTCGATTCTGGCTGAAAAAGATGCGGCTGCAGTTCTTAGTGAACTCGAGCCGGTCACCAGCGAAATCATCATCACTGCGTCTTCTTCACCGCGAGCAATATCTATCGCTGAACTCGAAGAAACTGCGATTGCAATTTTCGGGGCCGACCGCGTTAGAACCTCTGCCAACGCCTGGTATGCACTTGAACTTGCTAAAGAAATTCTTCCTAGAAATGGCAATAGCATGATTGTTGTAACTGGTTCAATCACTTTGGTCGGCGACATTTTGAAGCAGTTGCAAAGAGAAGAGAGCTCAGATGACTAATCGTGCAAAGAACGACAACTTGACCGCACCTGCTGCAAGCAGCGCCGCTCGCAAAGTTTCAACTCAGCGAACTCTTGGCTCAATGGCCTTGGCCTTTGAAGCTTTCGTAATCTTCTTTGCGACACTTGTTGCCTTTGGCTTGAAGCTTGCCGAGCCAGCTTTGGTTTGGGGTTTTGGCCTCGGAATGTCGATTTTCGCCATTCTTTTGCCAGCGGTTCTTGGCAAACGTGGTGGTTATCAACTCGGTTGGGCGCTTCAGGCACTAGCGCTGGGCCTCTCGATCGATTTGACGATCGCTAACCCTGCAGGTTGGGTTTGCATCATAATTTCAGTCATTTTTGTGGGCCTTTGGGGCTGGGCCATGGTGGCTGGCTTCACCATTGATAAAGCTCGCGCCGCTTTCGAAAAACAGCAAAACCTAAACTAATCGCAACTCTCAAGGAGCCAAAATGAGCAATCGCACACTAGTACTTATCAAGCCAGATGGCGTTGCACGCAATCTAATCGGTGAGATCATTGGCCGCTGCGAGTCTAAAGGCTACGTGGTTGGCAAACTTTGCCTCATGAATGCTAGTCGCGAACTTTTGGCGCAACACTACGCAGAGCACCTCGGCAAGCCTTTTTACGAGCCTCTCATCGACTTCATGTCAAGTGGCCCAGTCGTAGCAATTCAGCTTGAAGGCAATCGAGTAATCGAAGGTTTTCGCTCGCTAGCAGGCGCCACCGATCCTACGGTTGCTGCTCCCGGCACCATCCGCGGTGATTTAGGGCGCGATTGGGGTTTGAAGGTTCAGCAAAACCTAGTTCACGGCAGCGATTCGGTTGATTCAGCCGAGCGTGAGTTAGCTCTCTGGTTTGCTTAGAGTGCGCGAAACGCGTCGATAAAGCTCGCATAAATTACTGCGAACACTGCAATTTCAGTAACGACTGCAATCACCCAAGACCACTCAAAAATCGCTTTGGCTTTTTCTAAAGCTGCTGGTTTTAGTTCAAAGATGCCATTGGCTCTTGCCCAGAGCACGATGTGAATAAAAAGCGGAATCGTTCCGGCCCAGACCACCATGCAATAGGGGCACAACACGTGAATCACATACATGCTCTGACTGAACAAGAATGTTACGAACGTTGCCGCAAAACCGATGCCGGCTACAAAGCCAACCCACACCTGGCGGCTATAAGTTCTTTTAAAAAACAACTGCGCAAGCGCAAAAGCGATCACAATTGCGAAACCAACAACGCCAACCCATGAGTTCGGAAAACCAAAAATGTGTGCTTGCGGCTGCTTCATGACCGTGCCACACGAGATTAGGTTGTTAAAGTCGCAACTAAGCGATTCGTTCGGATTCACCAGTTGTCTGATGTGCTCATAAGTGAGCATTACCGCACCAAAGAAGCCGATCACGCCTGTTATTAGAATCCACCAAAGCACAGCTGGCGACGCAGCTATCGGTGACTTTATTGTCTGGTTGTTGTCGCTCACATAAACATTCTGCCACTGCGCAACTCTCTGGCGCGGTGCTTAACTGACAATTCGTGCCAAAAGTGCCATACTTGAAGCAAGAACAAACGTTCCACACACGAATGTTCTGAAAGTTTTGGCGGGAATCCACCAAGCATGCATAAGACCCTAGGGGCAGCGCACTCATGAATTTGGGGCTTGGTCAAAGCAGATTGCCTGCAAAGTTTTAGTTGCAAACAAGAGTTTGCAGCACAGAGTTTTTGCTACGGCGACGATGGTGTGGGTTGTTGCACGGGCAGTATGGAGCGCACCGTAATGGTGAACAAAAAGCAATCTGACGCACGCGAAAATTCGCAGCCAGAAAACCAATCAGAATCTGCAGTCGAAACTGCAGCAACATCAAAATCAGCTGCTGACAAAACCACGGCCGCTAGCAAGCCAGCCTCAAGCCGTCAGGCAAGTTCGAAAACTAACGCGGCCAAAACTAATTCGCGCCAGCCAAAGAGTGTTGCTGCGGCAAGCGACTCTGCAGCTGACACGGCAGGTTCTTCGGCACCAACTGATTCTGCTCAGGCGCCTGCCCCAACCGGCAACCGCAGAGCAGCCAATGTTTCTCGGGCTACTGCGGCCAAGGCTAAGGGTGGCAAATCAACTAAAGCTAATGAGCCTAGCGATGCCAGTGGCGTTTCAGAACCAACCGCTGCTTCGCAGCCAGCGGGTGCCCCGTTCAGCCTTATTTTTCAGGCACCAGACCTACCCACCCCGGTAATCGACTCAAAACGTTCACGTGGTGGCGATGCGCTAACCGCAGCTGATGATGAAAGTCACTTGCGTCGACGCTCACGCCGACGTGCCGGCGAAGACTCTGAAGTAAGCGAGTTGCCAGCTAACACCGTTGTAAAAGTTCGCACCCCGCGTGAGCCAAAAGAACTCAGCAACGAACCTCGCGGCGTCAAAGGATCAACACGACTAGAAGCTAAAAAGCAACGACGCCGTGATGGCCGCGATTCAAACCGTCGTCGCACAGTAATCACCGAATCAGAGTTTTTGGCGCGTCGCGAAGCTGTTGACCGTGTCATGACAGTGCGTTCAAAAGACGGAAAAATTCAAATCGGTGTCTTAGAAGACGGCATCTTGGTTGAGCACTATGTTGCCAAGGCGCAAGACGCCTCGCTAATCGGCAACGTTTATTTGGGTAAAGTTCAAAACGTTTTGCCTTCGATGGAGGCTGCGTTTGTTGACATTGGACGCGGCCGAAACGCTGTTCTTTATTCAGGTGAAGTCGATTGGGAGTTAGCCGAGACTAGCTCGAACCAACCGCGTCGCATTGAACTAGCACTAAAGTCGGGCGACACAGTTTTGGTCCAGGTCACCAAAGATCCAGTTGGTCAAAAAGGTGCCCGTCTAACATCGCAGGTGTCCTTGCCGGGGCGCTACCTCGTTTATGTTCCGAACGGCAGCATGACTGGAATTTCTAGAAAACTGCCTGATTCGGAACGCGCCCGTCTTAAGAAGATTCTTAAAGAGATTTTGCCTGAAGACGCCGGAGTAATCGTGCGCACCGCTTCTGAGGGAGCAACCGAAGAACAATTGACCCTAGACGTCGAACGTTTGCAGGCTCAATGGGCAGACATTAGTGCCAAGGTCGAAAAAGGCCAGGCGCCAAGTCTGTTGCACAGCGAACCTGACTTGCTCATCAAAATCGTGCGAGACGTATTCAACGAAGACTTTCAGCGCATGGTCATCGCTGGCGCCGACGCGCTAGAGACGATCCGTGGCTATTTGTCAGCGGTGGCACCTGATTTGCTTGAACGCGTTCAGGAATACACCGAAGAAACCGATATTTTTGAGGCTTACCGGGTGAGCGAACAAATCGCTAAGGCACTCGACCGCAAGGTTTATTTGCCATCGGGTGGTTCGTTGGTTATCGACCGAACCGAAGCCATGACCGTGGTTGATGTTAACACCGGAAAATTCGTCGGTTCAGGCGGAAACCTTGAAGAGACAGTAACCAAGAACAACTTAGAAGCTGCCGAAGAAATTGTTCGCCAAATGCGCTTGCGCGACATTGGTGGCATCATCGTGATCGACTTTATCGACATGGTGTTGGAGTCGAACCGTGACTTGGTTTCACGACGTTTGATTGAGTGCCTAAGTCGCGACCGAACCAAGCACCAGGTCGCCGAGGTAACCTCGCTCGGTCTCGTGCAAATGACCCGCAAGAAACTCGGTATCGGTCTGCTTGAAGCATTTAGTGAGCCTTGTGAAGTTTGTGCTGGTCGCGGTGTTGTTGTGCACCACGAACCTATTTTGCGCAACAAGCACAACACTGATCGTGAACAAGACGTTCGCGAAAATCGTGCAGCTCGTGAAGGTGGCAACAACAATCGCCGCAAGGGTAAAGGTCGTGACGGCGGTTCTGGCAACGGCAATAACGGAGGCAACGGCAACTCTGGATCGAACAATTCTGGTTCTTCAGCAAATGGCGGCAACTCAAGCAGCAACGCCAATAGCGGCAAAATAGAGCAAGCCATGGTGGTTACACCGGAACGAGCTGTTGAAATCAACAGTCTGGTAGCAAAAATTGCCGCATCAACCGTTGCCGCTCACGAGGCCGCAGGCGAGCCTTCGCCGATCGTGCTACCAACTATTGCAACAGCTGTAAAAGATGAAGCAAAAGCACCACAAGCTGACGCTGAAAAACTTCTGGAATCGGTTCTCGAGGCGCTTCCGGAGCCAAAAGCCGCGGGTCAAGGGCGCCGCCGAAGGGTCAGTAGCGCGGGAATTGCTAATAATTCTTCGCAAACCAGTGAGAATTCTGACCAAAACACACAGTAAATAGTTTGACCCTTAGCGAATAGCAAGATAGACTTGACCCTTGTTGCTCGCTGAGTTATCGCATCGCAACTAATCATTCTTTTTGAACAAAGGGTAAATCCGTGGTTTTCGCAGTTGTCCGCGCAGGCGGTCGTCAAGAGAAGGTGTCTGTAGGCACCATCGTTACGCTTGACCGTATTCAAGGTGACGCTAATGGCAAGATTGAGCTTCCGGCTCTTTTGCTTGTAGATGGCGACAAGGTCACCACCGACGCTAAGGTTCTCGCCAAGGTTAAGGTTGTTGCTGAAGTTCTAAACGACCTTCGTGGTCCGAAGATCATCATTCAGAAGTACAAGAACAAGACTGGCTACAAGAAGCGCCAGGGCCACCGTCAAGACCTGACTCGTGTTCAGGTCACCGAGATCAAGTAAAGGACTGACGTCAAATGGCATCCAAAAAAGGTGTTAGCTCGACCCGAAACGGTCGCGACTCAAACGCTCAGCGTTTGGGCGTAAAGCGCTATGCAGGTCAAGAAGTCAACGCGGGCGAGATTTTGGTTCGTCAGCGCGGAACCCACTTTCACCCCGGCGCAAAAGTTGGCCGCGGCAAAGACGACACACTATTTGCACTAGCAGCAGGTGTAGTTGAATTCGGCACTAAAGGTGGCCGCCGCGTAGTCAACATTGTTGAGGCAGCGTAATCAACTTAGTTTTATCAAGTAAAGGCGAGCCTAAGTGCTCGCCTTTACTTTTTGCCCAAGAATTAGTTATTAGAACCAGAAAGCAGGTGAAGTCATGGTGACTTTTGTCGACCAAGTGACTTTGCACCTGCGCGCCGGTAACGGCGGCGATGGTTGCGTGTCAGTGAAGCGCGAGAAATTCAAACCTCTTGCCGGCCCTGACGGTGCCGATGGCGGAAATGGTGGCAGCGTTAGTTTGATTGCTGACCCAAGTGTCACCACCCTTCTTGAGTACCATTTTCGCCCGCACCGCGCCGGAGCAGATGGTGGTGACGGTGCCGGTGATTTTAGGAACGGTGCCAGCGGCGCCAAGATTCTCTTGCCTGTGCCGGTTGGAACAGTTGTAAAAAAAGCCAACGGCGAGTTGATTGCAGACCTTGAAGAGCCGGGCATGGAGCTTGTGGTTGCCGAAGGCGGCCTCGGCGGCCTGGGCAACGCTGCGCTTTCTTCGGCTAAACGACGAGCGCCAGGCTTTGCGCTGCTGGGTGTTCCGGGCTGGTCTGGCGACATCATTCTTGAACTCAAGACCGTTGCCGACATCGCGTTGGTTGGCTACCCAAGTGCGGGCAAATCGAGTTTGATTGCGTCGCTTTCTGCAGCAAGACCAAAAATTGCAGATTATCCGTTCACAACGTTGCACCCGAACCTTGGTGTTGTGCAGGCCGGTCAAAGCCGTTTCACGATTGCTGATGTTCCTGGTCTGATCGAAGGTGCGAGCGAAGGCCGCGGCTTAGGGTTGGAGTTTTTGCGCCATGTTGAGCGTTGCGCTGCTTTGTTGCACGTGCTCGATTGCGGCACTTTAGAGCCTAACCGTGATCCGGTTTCAGACTTAGACAAGATTCTGATTGAACTTGGTGCCTATCAGGTTCCAGACGGCGGAGTGCCGCTCACCCAGCGCCCTCAGTTGGTTGCTCTGAACAAAATTGACCTTCCTGATGCACGCGAGTTGGCTGATTTTGTGCGACCTGACCTTGAGGCTCGCGGTTATCGGGTGTTTGAGATATCGGCTGCCAGTCACGAAGGTTTGCGCGAACTCACTTTTGCCATGGCTGAACTCGTTGAGCAGGCGCGCCATGAAAAGGCCGCTTTGCCAGTCAAGCCGAGAATTACCTTGATGCAAGAAAAGCGCAACGAGAGCGACTTCAAGGTGGTTCGTGAAGAACACTTGGGTGAAGAGTTTTATCGTGTGCTCGGTGTCAAGCCTGAACGTTGGGTAGCTCAAACCAACTTCGGTAACGAAGAAGCTATCGGATACCTAGGCGATCGTTTGCAAAAAATCGGTGTTGAAGATGCTTTGTTGAAAGCCGGCGCGGTTGCTGGTTCAACCGTAATCATTGGCCCGGGCGCAGGCATCGTGTTTGACTGGGAGCCAACAATCGGTTCAACTGCCGAACTTTTGGTTGCGCCACGCGGCATTGACCCTCGACTCGAGATGCGTGAACGGCGCACGACAAAGCAGCGCCGCGAAGAATACAAAGCGCTTATGGATGGCAAAGAAGAAGCCCGCCAAGAGCTTCTTGCCGAGAAAAAAGCTGGACTCTGGTCTGGCGAAGACGACTTTGATGCCGAAGCACCCGAAGTTATCGAAAACTATGAAACCGTTGTGGTTGAAGATGACAATCTTGACGGTTTCGAACAGTTTAAGAAATAGCTGACTAGAGCAAATCCAGCAGCAGAAAGAAGTCATCGTGGTTCTACAAGACCGAAGCCAGTTGGCTTCTGCCAACCGAATCGTGGTTAAAGTTGGCTCATCTTCAATTTCTGGCGAAAACGAACCTCAATTAGATTTGTTGGTTGATTCAATCGCAGCTTCGATGAAGCGCGGAGTCGAAGTTATTTTGGTCTCTTCTGGCGCAATAGCGACTGGCATGCCTTTGCTTGGCATCACTACTAAACCCGAAGACCTCGCTACATCACAGGCTCTTGCTTCGGTAGGTCAGAGTCGCCTAATTGCGCGCTACCAACAGAGCCTTGAACGTTACGGGCTGATTGCTGGGCAAATCTTGCTGACGTCGGGTGATTTAGACGGTGCTGAAACTCGCGCCAATGCTGGTTTAGCTATGAATCGCTTAGTCGAACTTGGCGTGTTGCCGATCGTGAACGAAAACGACACGGTCGCCACTCAAGAGATTCGTTTCGGCGATAACGATCGCTTGGCGGCCCTGGTCGCCGTTTTGGCCAATGCTGACGCACTGGTACTTTTGAGCGACATTGACGCTCTGTATGACATGCCGCCCGCTCGCGCCGGGGCAAAAGCTCTAGATGTGATAGCCGCAGACGCTGACTTGAGTTTGATTGAGGTCGAAGGCACTTCGACTGGTGTTGGCACTGGGGGAGCCATCACAAAGCTAGGTGCCGCTCGCGTGGCAACTGATGCCGGCGTTTGCGTGTTGTTGACAAGCGCCGCCAATGTCGCAAAGGCGCTAAATGGCGAGCATGTGGGCACTTGGTTTTCAGCATCGGCAAGTTAGGCTTGAATCATGGTTTCAGCGTTAGAAAAAATTAAACTCGCTAAGAACGCTTCGGGTTCTTTGGCTGGCGCCTCGACGAACACCAAAAATGATGTTTTGGCGCAAATCGCAGCGCTTTTGCCAGCTCGAGCCACAGAGATTTTGGCTGCAAACGCGCTTGACCTAAACCGAGCAGTTGAGTCAGGCATGACAGCGTCGCTTCAAGACCGCTTGCGACTTTCACATGAACGCATTCAGGCAATTGCCGATGCAACCAGCAAAATCGTTTCGCTCGGTGACCCGGTTGGTGATGTTGTGCGCGGCATGACTCTGCCAAACGGATTAAAGCTTTCACAGGTGCGTGTTCCATTAGGTGTGATTGGTGTCATTTATGAGGCCCGGCCAAACGTCACCATCGACATCGCAGTATTAGCAATCAAAAGCGGTAACGCTGTCGTGTTGCGTGGGGGTAGCGCGGCAGAACACACCAACTCGGTGCTGGTTAAGCTGTTGCAAGATGCTCTTGCTATCGCGGGTATCGACGCTGATGCGGTTCAAACGGTCGATGAGTTCGGTCGCGATGGCGCAATGGTCATGATGCACGCGGTTGGCATGATTGACGTCTTGATTCCAAGAGGCGGCGCTGGCTTGATTCAGCAAGTTGTTCAAGAAGCTAAAGTTCCCGTGATTCAGACCGGTGACGGTGTTGTGCACATTTTTATCGATGAAAGTGCAAATCTTGATTGGGCAGTCGACATCGTTCACAACGCCAAAGTTCAACGGCCTTCGGTTTGCAACGCTGCCGAAACGCTTTTGATTCACAAAAATGCTGTTGCTCGTGTGCTGCCAGCTGTTTTAGACAAGCTTGTTTCAGATGGCGTCACCATTCACGGCGACCAAGCCACAGCGGCTATTTACGAGGGCACCGTTGCAGCAACCGAAGACGACTGGATCGCTGAATACCACGATCTAGACCTAGCCGTTAAAGTCGTTGAAAACATTGACGAAGCATTAGCTCACATCGCAAAGTATTCCACAAAGCACACCGAGTCGATCATTACCGAAGACATTCAAAATGCCGAACGCTTTCTAGCTGAGGTTGATGCTGCCGCCGTGATGGTTAACGCGTCGACCAGATTCACCGACGGCGGTGAATTCGGTTTTGGTGCCGAAGTTGGCATTTCTACCCAAAAACTTCACGCTAGAGGCCCAATGGGGCTTCAAGAGCTAACCAGCACAAAATGGTTAGTGCGTGGCGCAGGTCATATTCGTTCCTAAGCTAGGCTTGATTTATAAAGGAGTTCACCATGATTTTTCATGCAGAAGAAGCAGCTGCGTCAGCAGTTCAAGGCGGTTTTCCGACCTGGGGTTACGGAGCAATCGCGCTAGTAGTGTTCATTGCGCTTGCGGGTATCACCTGGAGCTACCGCGACGTAGCAAACCGCAGCCTTAAAAAGGGTTCTGACCAGCAGGGTCACCACTAAACATTTGCCTCTAGGCAATTAAGCAGACTCTTAATGACCAAAAAGCGACTCGGCGTGATGGGTGGAACATTCGACCCAATTCACAATGGGCACTTGGTGGCTGCGAGCGAAGTCGCCGCAGCACTCGGGCTTGATGAGGTTGTCTTTGTGCCTACCGGTCGGCCTTGGCAAAAACAGGTCGTCTCGCCAGCCGAACACCGCTATCTAATGACGGTCATCGCCACAGCCGCGAATCCGCGTTTCAAAGTAAGCCGAATCGAAATCGACCGCGAAGGGCCAACCTACACGGTTGATACCTTGCGCCAGATGAAAGCCGCAAACCCAGACGCCGACTTATTCTTCATTTCTGGCGCCGACGCTATTGCGCAAATCTTGGCTTGGAAAGACATTGACTCAATCTGGGGTTTGGCCCACTTTGTTGCTGTGAGTAGACCTGGTCACTCATTAGAGATTCCTGATGCCCCTGAAGGTGCAATTTCTTCGCTCGAAATTCCAGCTCTATCAATTTCTTCTACAGACTGCCGCCAAAGAGTTTCAGTTGGCAAACCAGTTTGGTACCTCGTGCCCGACGGCGTGGTGCAGTACATCACCAAGCACGAACTGTATCGTCGGCTGCCATGACCCAAGAGTTCGAAAGCCGCCGACAGCGACGCCTTGCCGAGGCTCAAGCACAAGCAATAGGCACTAATCAAGAGGTTAACCCGGCAGCGCCAGGAGCATTTGGTTTCAGTTCGTTCGACGCCAAGCAGTTGCCACCTGCGCAACTTGAGCCGGCCGCAACGCCAGAGCCTGTTGCCCCTGAAGTTGCGCAGCCAATGTCGCGCAGAGAGCTGCGCGAGCAGCTGCGTCAGGGTGCGACCCAGAGTCTTGAAGGCTCAGCTGGCAACTCGCTGGTTGGTATTGAACCGGGCATAGTTCCAATGTTTGAAACCTCAAGCGGCTTTTCACTTGACACTACGACCAACTCGATAGTTTTGCCGGTGACCCCAGATGCGCTAACTGGGTCGATGTTGATCGAAACCGGTGTCACTCTGAAAACAGGCTCGATACCGTTGCCAAATCTAAACACAACCACTGGGTCAATACCGTTGCCAGAAGCGGCTCAAATTGCCGACGACGCTCAGCGATTAGATTCGTCGACAAGTTTTGTTTCAAACATCTCGCCAGTGGCAGCTCAAGATCTAATCAGGCAAAATCCTGAGCTTGGGTTCGCTTCTGTCAAGCCAAAAGGCGTGCAGGGCCAGCTTTTTTATGCACTCACCGTATCAATCATGATGCTAACTGTGGGCGGACTATTAGTGGTCGCCTGGATGTACGGCTTTATTAAATAAACACGAAAGAAATATGACTGCAACTGCAAAAGCAATTCAAATGGCCCAACTAGCTGGGCAGGCCGCGGCTGACAAGCTAGGCGATGACATCGTCGCGCTCGATGTTACTGAGCCTATGCCTCTGACTGACATCTTCTTGATCGTCAGCGCCCGCAACGAACGACAGGTCGTGGCCATCAGTGACGAGATCGAAGATCGTTTGTTGCTCAGTGGTCACAAGCTGTTGCGCCGTGAAGGCAAGAACACCGGGCGCTGGATTCTTCTCGATTTTGGCGACATTGTTTGCCATGTTTTTCACGAAGAAGACCGCAGTTACTACTCGATTGAAAGACTCTGGAAAGACTGCCCTGTCGTCAAACTCGAAATAGATACTGAATAGTTTTTGTAGTAGGCTGTTCAGGTT
>CAISOV010000016.1 GCA_903887175.1 uncultured Micrococcales bacterium | reverse complement strand
TGGCAGGCATTGCCAGATGCAGCTGCTGGTGACGATAGCGATTCACGCCTTGTCAAAGATGCGGTCGGCAACATCTTGTCAGACGGCGACGCCGTCACCATCGTGAAAGATCTCAAAGTCAAAGGCAGCGGGGCCGCGATAAAGGTCGGCACCAAAGTGCGAAACATTCGCTTGGTCAATGGTTCAGATGGTCACAACATCGACGCCAAAGTTGATGGCTTTGGCCCGATGATGCTTAAGTCGAGTGTTGTAAAGAAAGTTCTCTAACTGCTCGCAGATAAACTAGAGGTTGCTCGAGCTTGCTTGGGCGTGCCCTCGTAGCTCAGTGGATAGAGCAAGAGCCTTCTAATCTCTTGGTCGTAGGTTCGATTCCTACCGAGGGCGCTTCTGCGCGGCGAGCTTGCGGGCCACAAAAGAACCCACGAACGTCAAAATTCCGAATGCGGCAAAACCCCAAAAAAGCAATATGTGTTGATCTGCCGCCTGCTGACATGTAGTGAATCCTGAATTTTGAACCGGGCAGGTCGCGGGGTCGATGTAACCGATTAGCGACGCCGGTGCTGCGACAAGCGCAATCAGGGCAATCATGGCCAAGCTGTTGTTCTTCATTTCTAATCCTCCTGCAAAACTTGAACAGGCGTTTTGATCGTTTTGTTCCGCAGCAAGAACTTCGCCCAATAGTTGCACTGCAGGCTCAAAGTAAACTTTTTAGATGAAGGCGCATCAAATGCATACTGATGGCCTAACACACAGCGAGATTAGGTCAAAGTTTGAAACTCTTTAAAAACTTTTTGTTGATAGCGACTCTTTGCGTTGCGACATTCGGCGGGCCCGAAATGTCGGTCTCGTTGGCGAGCATTCAATCGCCACCGACGCCAGGTCAATGCCACGTCGCTCGCGAGGTTCAAAAATTTCTCACTTGCACATATGGAGCCAAGAACCCCACCTATCGAATTGCGCTAACTGGTGACTCACACGCAATGCAATACCAACGACCTATTTTGGCGTTGGTTCAAAAATACGGATGGTCTGTCACTTTCATTTTGAAAAGCGCTTGCCCATTGGTCGACCCAGCCTTGTATCCAAGCAATATGAACAACCCTTCGTGCAAGTGGTGGAGCGTTCAACGCGAGAAATATTTCGCCAGTCACAAACCGTTCGACTTGGTTATCAACTCGAATTCCACACTTGTTACTCGCTACAAAAACAACATGGCAGCTGCCTATGCGTCGGCCGTTAAGAAAATCACTAGGCGAAACACCACGGTGTTGCTGATTAGCGACAGCCCCAAAGCGATTGATGGTGTCGAAAAATGCGCTCTAAACAAGGCCAAATTATTGTCGGGCAAATGCGACAATCCAAGAGCGAAGGCACTTTCGATTTCTGACATTTTGCCCGCTGCCGTGGCAGGCAACCATCGGGTAATCGTGGCTGATTTCACCGAAGCCTATTGCGACAGAAAAACTTGCTATGCGTCACGTTACGACGAAAATGTCTATCGAGACCGCGGGCACATAACTTTGCATTGGGCTATGCACCTGCTAAGCCGACTTGATGCTGTGATACCGGTGAAGCTAAAACATCTGGGGTGATTCGAATCGCATCAGTACTCTGAGCTGCCAGCATTGCTAACGATTTATGACATGACTATGCGGTTCTGCTTATGCAAGGTTGCTTTAGACTCAACTGCAGGGAATCTTCTAATTGATTCGAATACTTGGTTCTAGAAAGCAATGCGTGGTCAAATGTTAGGTTTCTCAAAGGCTTTTTTGGGCCTTTTATTGCTAGCCCCTTTGTCTGTCGGCAGCCTAAGTTCTGCTGAAGCAAACCCTCTTGCAGCTCATTCTGCTGTGATCGTAAAATCGCAGAGTAGCAGCGGTCAAACTTCGCCTGAAAACTGCCACATTACTGCGGTGGTTTCAGCGTTTATAACTTGCACCTACGGGCCGAAGCATCCGACTTATCGCATCGCACTAACCGGCGACTCTCATGCCATGCAATATCAGCAACCGGTTTTGGCGCTCGCAAAAAAATATTCATGGTCAGTCACCTTCGTGCTAAAGAGTGGGTGCCCTCTGGTTGACGTGGCGCTGTATCCGGCAAATATGGACAGGCCTTCTTGCAAATGGTGGAGCGTGAAGCGCGACGCCTATTTTGCAAGCCAACGACCTTTTGATTTGATCATCAATTCGAACTCGTCGTTTATCACACGTTACAAAACGGGAATCGTTGATTCTTATGCAGCTGCTGTCAAAAAATTCACTAATCGCGGCAGCACCGTGTTGCTTGTCAGGGACAACCCTAAAGGGGTTACCGGCGTTGAAATTTGTGCTGCAAATAAGTCAAAGCTTGCTTCAGGTCATTGCGACTCGCCAAGGAGTAAAGCGCTATTGCCGTCTGACCCGCTGCCGGCCGCCATTGCGGGCAACGATCACGCCATTGTCGCTGATTTCACCGACGCCTACTGTGACGCAAAAACTTGCTACGCGTCACGATTTGGCCAGAACGTATACCGAAATCGCAGCCACATCAGTTACAGCTGGGCAATGCACCTGTTGAGTCGATTTGATGCCGCGATACCCGAGAAGCTAAAGCACCCGAAGAAGTGATCTGGGTAACTTCTAAGAAATTAAAGACGATTATTGCGCTTAGTTGCGCGTGACTTAGCTCTCACAAACGCCGCGATGCCCAGGCCAAAAGCGGCAAAAATGCCTAGCACAATGGCACCTGACATATATTGAGACTGAACGTCGGTGCAAGTTGTCCAGGCAAGCACATCATGCTGGTAGCAGGTGCGAGGGTCTTTGGCCGCAATGAATGAACCGATTGCTCCAAGGGCAGCAATGCCGCTAAACATCGCAAGTGCACCGTTTTTAGTCAGCAAGTTTTTCCCCGATCGTATTGCCGTGGGTTCTATTCTGCCTGATTGGATTGTTCGGCGGCAATTTCGGCGCGAACAGCATTCATGTCAAGGGCCTTAACTTGACTGATTAGCTCGTCAAATGCTGGTGCGGGCAACGCACCGGCACGGTTGTAAAGCAAAATGTTGTCGCGAAAGACCATGAGCGTCGGAATCGACGTGATTTCGAAAGCACCTGCGAGCGCTTGTTGCGCCTCAGTGTCGACTTTGCCGAAACGTATCTCAGGGTTGTTCAGCGCTGCGGCCTCGAAAACCGGGGCAAAAGCCATGCACGGGCCACACCATGCTGCCCAAAAATCAACAATTGCGATGCCATCAGCCGAAACTGTCTCGCTAAAGTTTTCAGGGGTTAATGTGATGGTGCTCATGGTGGGTCTCAGGCTTTCGGCTTGGTCGGGGCTAAGGCTTAGGGCGTTGTGCCGTGAATCGCGAACTTGTTGATTTCAGCTAATTCTGCTGCTGTCAGGGGGTTAGAACCGATGGCGGCAAAGTTTTGTTCCAGCTGTTTTACGCTGCTGGCGCCGATTAGAGCTGAAGTCATTTGAGGGTGACGCAAAACCCAAGTGATGGCGAGTTGAGCCAGCGACTGGCCTCGGTTGGCAGCGATTTCGTTCAGGCCGCGAATGCGATGCAAATAAGTCTGATCGATTGCGTCATCAAGTCTTTTATCGCGCGTAGCTCGCGAACCTTTCGGTGCACTGCCCGACAGGTAGCGATCTGTGAGCATTCCCTGAGCTAGAGGCGAAAACACAATGCATCCGAGGCCTTCAACTGCGAGTGTGTCGAGAAGGTCAGTTTCAATGGTGCGGTCAAACATTGAATAGCGAGGTTGGTGAATGAGCAGCGGCACGCCCATGTCAGCAAGAATTCGCTTGGCCTCACGAGTCTGCTCAGAGTTGTAGCTTGAAATGCCTACATAGAGTGCCTTGCCCTGTTGAACCGCGCTGGCTAGGGCACCCATAGTCTCTTCAAGAGGCGTGTTTGGGTCGAATCGGTGCGAATAAAAGATGTCAACATAGTCAAGTTGCATGCGCTTTAGGCTCTGATTTAGTGAGGCTAGTAGATACTTGCGGGTTCCCCACTCGCCATAAGGGCCTGGCCACATGTCGTAACCGGCTTTGCTCGAAATGATCATTTCGTCACGGTAGCTGCGAAAATCACGTTGCATGTGCAGTCCAAAATTTGTCTCAGCGCTGCCTGGCTTGGGGCCATAGTTGTTGGCCAGGTCAAAGTGCGTAATGCCCAGATCGAAGGCGCGACGCAGAATGTCACGCTGAGTGTCGAAGTTTTTGCTTTGATCGCCGAAATTATGCCAAAGGCCAAGCGACACTTCTGGCAGCTGCAAACCGCTTTTGCCCGTGCGTCGATAGCTGATGTTGTCATAACGATTTGAAGCAGCTTGATAAGTCATGACATAAGCCTAAATTAGAACCATGAATGAAACCTCACTAATTCTTGCCGGCGGTTGTTTCTGGTGTCTTGACAGCGCTTTTATGCAGCTGCAGGGCATTCGCGATGTTGTGGTCGGATACATCGGTGGCTCGCAAGTCAACGCCAACTATGAAGCTGTTTGTTCGGGTGCCACCGGTCATGCTGAAGCAGCTGAGGTATTTTTTGACTCTTCGATAATTTCGGCCGAACTTGTGCTCGATGCATTCTTCACCATGCATGACCCTCGTCAACTGAATCGTCAAGGCGCAGATGTAGGCACGCAATATCGTTCTGCAATGTTTTATAGAAACGCAAGTGAACACCTTTTGTTTGAAGCGGCACTAGAGCGTGCATCAGAGGTTTGGGGTGCTGGTGTGGTCACCACGCTAGAGTCGGCCGATGAAGGTATCGAGGCGGGTCGCTTTTTTGCTGCCGAAGAATATCATCAAGATTTTTGGATCAAAAACCCAAACCAGGGTTACTGCGTTGCGGTGGTGGGGCCGAAGGTGGCAAAAGTTCGCCAAAAATTTGCACATTTGCTCAAGTAGCTGAACCTTGCGCACTATTTGCTAACAGGGCCGCTGAATGGCACTTCTGCACGGCCTTGCGACTTAGCCGTATCTGAAAATAGCTGAGTTGAGAACCTTGGAGCAACAGTTCAAACAAAGGGTTTGAGCGTTACTCCGAAAGGTTAGATTCTTGTCAGAACTAATCACAATCTCAGGCTTGGTGGCAACCACACCTCGTCACCTAGTGACCCAAGATGGCCTGCCAATCACCTCGTTTCGCCTTGCTTCATCGCAACGCAGGTTCGATCGCAGCCAGAATCGTTGGATCGATGGTGAAACCAATTGGTTCACAATTACCTCTTTTCGCCAGTTGGCCATAAATTCATCAGAATCGGTCAATAAAGGTGATCGAGTTCTTGTTACCGGCAAACTTCGCGTGCGCGATTGGGACAACGGCGAGCGCAGCGGCACCTCAGTTGAGATTGACGCCGACGCTATCGGCCATGACTTGAGTTGGGGCACTGCAACTTTCGTTCGCACAATCTTGGTGCGCGAGGCCGACCCGGCCGAAGAATCGCCAATTGGCAACAACAGCGAAGCCAGTGAACCAGAGTCGATGCTGCAGTCTGGCACGGCCTCAGACATCGACGACTCTGGCAACGTGAAGCTTAGCCTCAGAAAAACCAGCGCTTAGTTTTCATAGATTTAGTGGCTGGCAAACCCCCGAGCCCCGCCACTAAAAAACGCGCCCCTCTTGCAACGCAAATCTGACAAAACCCGCAGCGTCAAACCCCCGTCGACGCCACTGAGGTAAACTTTCAGAAGCAAACAGCAAGAGGGGCGCCTCTCATTAAGCTGTGTTCAACTCCTTAGCGAAAGCGATTCACTTCAATGGCTGAATTCATCTATCAGATGATCAAAGCGCGCAAAGCGCACGGCGACAAAGTTATTCTCGACGATGTAACCCTGGCGTTTTTTCCGGGAGCAAAAATTGGTGTCGTGGGCCCAAACGGCGCGGGCAAGTCAACCGTGCTAAAGATCATGGCAGGCCTAGAGAAAGCCAGTAACGGTGAAGCACGCCTAAGCCCAGGTTTCAGCGTAGGCATGCTCATGCAAGAGCCGCCCCTAGATGAAACTCTGACCGTTTTGGGCAACGTTGAACTTGCAGTGAAAGACACCAAAGCAAAGCTCGACCGCTTCAACCAGATTTCAGAAGAAATGGCTAGCCCCGACGCCGACTTTGACGCGCTGTTAGAAGAGATGGGCCACTTACAAGAAGAGATTGACCGTCTAGATGCATGGGATCTCGACAGTCAGCTAGACCAAGCCATGGATGCCCTGCGCTGCCCGCCCGCCGACATGGCTGTAACTCACCTTTCGGGTGGTGAGCGTCGTCGCGTGGCGCTTTGCAAGCTGCTTCTTGAAAAGCCAGACCTTTTGTTGCTAGACGAGCCAACTAACCACCTTGACGCTGAGTCTGTGCTTTGGCTTGAGCAGCACTTAGCCAAATACCCAGGTGCAGTGCTAGCTGTTACACACGACCGATACTTTCTAGACAACGTTGCCGAGTGGATTCTCGAACTTGACCGCGGTCGCGCGTATCCATACGAAGGAAACTATTCGACTTATCTAGAAAAGAAGCGCGAACGCCTCGAAGTTCAAGGCAAAAAAGATGCCAAGCTCGCAAAGCGTTTGAGCGAAGAACTCGAATGGGTGCGTTCTAGCGCTAAAGCTCGCCAGACCAAGTCGAAGGCGCGTTTGGCCGCCTATGAGCAGATGGCTGCCGATGCCGACCGCACCAGAAAACTCGACTTCGAAGAGATTCAGATTCCGGCAGGCCCACGTTTGGGCAGTGTTGTTCTTGAAGCTAAGAACTTGCAAAAAGGCTTTGACGGGCGATCACTCGTCAATGGGCTATCGTTCAGCTTGCCTCGCAACGGAATCGTTGGAGTCATTGGGCCGAACGGCGTCGGAAAATCGACTTTGTTCAAGACAATTGTCGGTCTTGAAAAACTAGACGGCGGCGAACTCAAGATTGGCGAAACGGTAAAAATCAGCTACGTCGACCAGTCACGCGCCGGCATCGACCCCAATAAGACACTTTGGGAGGTTGTTTCTGATGGCCTTGATTACATGCAGGTTGGTAACCAAGAGGTTCCATCACGCGCTTATGTGGCTGCCTTTGGTTTCAAGGGTGGCGACCAGCAGAAGCCTGCAGGCGTGCTTTCTGGTGGTGAGCGAAACCGACTGAACTTGGCTCTAACCCTCAAACAAGGTGGCAACTTGTTGCTTCTTGACGAACCGACAAACGACCTTGATGTTGAGACTCTTTCGTCACTTGAAAACGCTCTGCTCGAGTTTCCGGGTTGCGCAGTGGTCATCACCCACGATCGTTGGTTCTTAGACAGGGTAGCTTCACACATTTTGGCCTATGAGGGCACTGACGAAAACCCTGATCAGTGGTATTGGTTCGAAGGCAACTTTCAGGGCTACGAAGAGAACAAGATTGAGCGTCTCGGGGCAGAGGCGGCGAAGCCTCACCGGTCAACCTACCGGCGCCTAACTCGAGACTAAGCGAGGTTGCTAGCCGCGAATCTCAGGAACTCGAACCATTCCTTCTTGAGCAACGCTGGCCAGCAAAATGCCGTCTCGACTGAAAATCTTGCCCAGCGAAAGACCTCGGCTGCCCTGCGCGCTGGGGGAGTCTTGCACATAAAGCAACCAGTCATCGGCGCGACCGGCACGGTGAAACCACATTGCGTGATCGAGGCTGGCTGAGCTCAAGCCCGGGTGGGCCCATGCTATGCCGTGCCTGCGAAAGATGGGCTCAAGAATCGAATAGTCACTTGCATAAGCGATGGCTGCCTGATGCAAAAGTGCATCGTCGGGCATTGGGCCTAGGGCTTTCATCCAGACGGCCTGCTTGGCAACATGCTCGCCCTCGACCTTGAAATATATCGGCGATGGAATGTGTCTAATGTCAAAAGGTCGTGCTTTAGCCCAGAACTGAGCTACCGGATGCTCGTTGCCCGCCATCAACTCTGCCGCACTTGGCAAAGATTCGGGCCCAGGCAAGTCTTTGGCAAAACTCTCTTGGTGGTCAATGCCAACTGAAAACTCTTGAAAACTAGCAATCATCGAGAATATCGGGTCGCCGTTTTGATAGGCCTGAACGCGTCTGGTGCTAAATGAGCGCCCGTCGCGCAGTCGGTCTACAGAAAAAGTGATCGGCTGGTTGATGTCACCCGGGCGCAAGAAATACCCGTGCAACGAGTGCGCTGTGCGCCCAGCTTTAACGGTTCGAGCGGCTGCAACCAGGCATTGTGCCAGAACTTGTCCACCAAAAACACGGCCATGGGGCATCCACTGGCTCGGCCCAGTAAAAATGTCTTCACGAGTTCTGGCTCCGCCGGCATCTTTCAGGTCAAGCGTCGCAATCATCTCAGCAAGCGGGTCGTTTGGAATGCTTGGCTCTAAGTCAAGTGGAATGCGCGGTGCCATGGTGTTCCTCTGATGTTGCATCATTTAGGTGAATTCATCACCCACAGGCTAGTTTAGACATGCTTATGAAGAATGATTTTTATTTATCTGACCGTGAATCAGCTGTTGACCTGCAGGCTTACCTGACAAGGGCGAGGCGACTCGACCCTGAAGGTTATGTCAGGCTTAGGGCCTTCGGAACAGTGCTGGCCATCTATGTAGCTCCCATTTTTGCGGGCAGCTTGATGGATTCAGGCCCCACTGTTTTGGGGCTGCGCACCTGTGAGTTACCAGAACCCATCGAAATGGATGTCACGGTTGCCATTTCGGCAGTGCTCGACCGCCTCGCACGAATGTTGGCTGGCAATATTAAGAACCAAAAAGATTTGCATGTCGAGTTGCCGCCGACAGTTCGGGTGCCTTGGGCTGGCATTGCTCCACCGCGCAGCGGCTGGGTTCAGGCCGAAGGTGACCGAGGTTTGATAGCTGAATCGACTCTCACTCAGCTTGCAAAAGATGGAATCAACGAAGTCGCCGAAAACTTACCGGCTTCAGTTGGTGGCCCGATTGCTGCACGAATTCGCGGTGAAGTTTGGGGTCGGGCAATTGGTTTTGATTCACCAGTGCCAATGGGCGCTGCTTTTGTCGCTGCCGGTTTAGGGTTTCTCACTGAGGGCGAAGCTGTCGCGGTGTATTTGGCTGACGGCTGGGCCCGTTTGAGCAGCAGTAATGGGCATGTGCTGGCTAAGGTTGCTCGAAACCACTAACCGTTGGTGTTCATCAGCGAAGTTGCGGCGCGCTCAAGGTAGTTCCAGAGTTCGGCTTCGAAGAGCGGCGGCACCGAACCGGCGCTAACCGCAGAGTCAAGGGCGCTGCGCATGTGTCTTAGCCAGCGTTCACGAGCATCGCGATCGATTTTATAAGGCATGTGACGCATTCGCAGCCTAGGGTGCCCGCGCAGTTCTTCGTAATCGCTTGGCCCGCCCCAATATTGCTCAAGAAAAAGTTGCAGTCGATTAGCGGCGGCTGAAAAATCTGCGTCGGCACCGCCATACATTGGCCTTAAAACTTCGTCAGAAGCCACGCCCCCATAAAAAACTGTGGCGATTAGCGCAAAAGTCGGGCGACCACCAACCGCTTCATAAAGTGACACCATTAGGTCGGCTTCTATTTGCCAGTGTTGACGTTAATAACGGTGCTGTCGGTAGCCAGCTTGATGTCTGCTTCATCTAGAGCATGCTTGGCTGCAAGTCGAAGTGCTCTGCCCACCTCGTCGGCTTTGCCGGCTTTGGTTCTTTGCACAACCCTAACCACTACTTGATTGCCGTTCAGCACCTGAATTCCCCAGGCTTCTGGCTCGTCGATCACATTTTCAGAATGTTCAGCGGCCACAGTTCTGGCGGCGCGCAGCAAAACCGTTTGAGCGTTAGTTACATCTGACCCATAAGGCAGAGCAATGTCGAGCATTGTGCGTGACCAACCTTGAGTGTGGTTGCCGACGCGAATCACCTCACCGTTGCGAACATACCAAAGCACTCCATCGAAATCGCGCACCTGTGTCACACGCAGGCCAACTGATTCAACAACACCAGAAACCTCGCCCAAGTTCACGGTGTCACCAACGCCAAACTGGTCTTCAAAAACGATGAAAAGGCCTGAAATTAGGTCTTTAACCAAACTTTGAGCTCCAAAACCAAGCCCTGCACCCAAAATGCCTGCACCTGCGGCTATGGCGCTCATCGATATGCCAAGTTCACTCAAAATAGCGCTGACGGCAACCACCGCGATAGACCAGGTTATGAAGTTGCGCATTACCGAGCCCATGGTTCGAGTGCGTTGAACAACTCGCTCTTGATTGATTGGCGAAGTCAAGTCAAGCTGGCGACGATTGGCTTTTTTTGCCTTGATTCCGCTGATGAGAGAGCTGACGACCCGTTTCACCGATGCCAGAAGAATCCATCGGGCAATCATCGCGCCAAAAATAATGAGCACGATGCGAATCAGAGAGTGCCAGTCATTCCAAACCGCGCGAAACCAATCAACGGCAGCAACCAAAAAATCAAACATTAGACCTCTTGAGCGTCGCGAGCCTGGGCCCGCAAAGCGCGCTCAGTTGTAGCAAGGTTTTCGACCATGATTCGTCGCAAGGCTGCGCGGTCAGTGAAATCTGTTGTTTCGAGCCACGCTTTGGTTTTGTCTGCAAGTGATTGGTTGGCCAAAACAGCCGGATACAGGTTTACTAACAAGTAGTCAGCAATTTTGTAGGTCTTGGTTGCCCAAATCTCGGTTGCCTGTTCAAAGTAGCGGTCGACATAAGGTTCGATCCACTTTGATTTCAGAACTCTTACGAAGCCGAGGCTTGCGGCATTGACCAAGACGTTTGAAAGTTCGTCGGTTTTAGTCATTAGGTGCCAAGCGGTTTCTTTGGCCTTTGCACTCGGAATCGAGGCGCGAGCGGCCGCGGCGAAGCGTTGGCCATTCGAGGTATTGTCTTGCGCAAGGGCTTCGTCAATCTCGGCATCGCTGTAGGCCCCGGCAGCAGCCAGGCCGCCGATGAGTTCCCAGCGAAGGTCTTGGTCAATAGCCAAACCTTCGAGTTCAATGGTGTCGTTTAGCAAACCAAATAGCTTGGCTAGTTGGTCATCGGTGCGAGCGAACTGGCAGAAGAATTTTGCGAACTGAAGCTGGGCATCTGAACCCGCTGCGGCTTCTTCGGTCAGAGCCCAGAGTGCGTCAGCAACATCTTCGAGTGTCTCGACTCGAACATCTGCCGCAACGAACTGGTTTGTGGCAGTCAAAAGTTGACGAAGCAGAGTCAAGATTGTGGTTGATTCAGTCTCGGTCGCGATGTTAGCCAGCACAAGTTTGATAAATGCCCGCGCACCGGTTTCGGCATCGCGAGTTGCATCCCAAGCTGCACCCCAAATAAGTGCACGAGCCAGAGAGTCGTCAAACTTTGACAGGTGTTCTACCGCTGCCGCAAATGATTCCTCATCTAGCCGAATTTTTGTATAGGCGAGGTCACCGTCGTTCAGCAAAATAATGGCAGGGCGTTTCATGCCAACCAATGAGTTGACTCTGGTTGATGGGCCGTCGACATCGAGCTCTAAGTGATGGGTGCGAACCATGCGGTCATCGACAAGGTCATAAAAGCCAATAGCCATGCGGTGCGGTCGAATGGTTGGTTGTTCGTCGATAGCGGTCTGAACAACTTCAAACGAGGTTATGGTGCCAGATTCATCAACTGAAATCGCAGGGCGCATGGTGTTGACGCCAGCGGTTTCTAGCCAAAGTTTTGACCAGCTTCGCAATTCGCGGCCACTCGTAGCTTCAAGTTCAACTAATAGGTCAGCAAGTTCGGTGTTACCAAAGGCGTGCTTCTTAAAATATTGCGAAACACCGGCCATGAACTGTTCTTGGCCAACCCAGGCGACCAGTTGGCGAAGCACCGATGCTCCCTTGGCGTAGGTGATCCCGTCGAAATTCACCTGCACGTCTTCGAGGTCGTTGATTTCGGCAACGATTGGGTGGGTTGATGGCAACTGGTCTTGGCGATACGCCCAACTCTTTTCGAGCGCGGTGAAGGTGGTCCAGGCGCCATGCCATTCGGTGGCCTCGGCGGTTGCCAATGTCGAAGCATATTCGGCGAAAGATTCGTTGAGCCACAGGTCGTTCCACCAGCGCATCGTGACTAAGTCACCGAACCACATGTGTGCCAGCTCGTGAAGAATGGTTACAACTCGACGCTCTTTGATTGCGTCAGTTACTTTTGCGCGAAAGACATAGCTCTCAGTGAAGGTAACTGCACCAGCGTTTTCCATGGCGCCTGCATTGAATTCGGGCACAAACATTTGGTCGTATTTTTCAAACGGATACGGCACGCCAAACTGTGCTTCATAAAACTCGAAGCCTTGACGAGTTTTTTCAAAAATGTAGTCGGCGTCTAAATATTCCGCGAGTGATTCGCGACAGAACACGCCGAGCGGAATCACCCGGCCACTGCTGCTGGTTAGTTCGCTGCGAACTTCGGTGTAAGGGCCGGCGATTAGGGCGGTTATGTAGCTTGAGATGCGCGGAGTCGGGGTAAAGTTCCAGCTAGCTTTGCCGTCACCTAATTGCGCTGGTTCTGGCGTCGGCGAGTTAGAAATGAGCTTCCAGTAGCTAGGCGCTATTACCGAAAATTCGAAGGTAGCTTTCAAGTCTGGTTGCTCGAAAACCGCAAACACTCGACGACTGTCTGGCACTTCAAACTGGGTGTAGAGGTAAACCTCATTGTCAACCGGGTCAACAAAACGGTGCAGGCCTTCGCCAGTGTTCATGTAGTGCATGTCTGCGACCACAACTAATTCGTTTGACGACTGCAGATTCGTCAACTGAATGCGAGCAGCATCAGCCACGGTTACGACATCTAAGTTCTCACCGTTGAGAACCACACTGTGAACCTTGGCGCTGATTGCATCAATAAAAGTCGATGCACCAACTTGTGAACTGTCGAATCTGACAGTGCTGGTGCTCAGAAATGTTTCAGAGCCGGTTGTTAGATCTAGCGCAACCTGGTAGCTGTCAACGTTAATAATGGCGGCGCGGCCTTGTGCTTCTATGCGGGTTAAGTTTTCTGCGGGCATAACTAGTAGCCTACTTTGCCTATGTTTACGAATAGGTTACGAAAGTGCCCAGCTAAACTATTTCTAACCTAAAACAACAATCAGAAATGGTCGCTAATGCGTTTTCGTCAAGGTCCTTTGCTTGAAGCCTCAGCTATTTATGTGGTTGCTTCAGTTGTTTCCTTCATTGCCCTTATTGGTGTTTTCGGCTTAGATTTTGCCTCGATAACTGGCGCTTTCACAGTTGAGGCCATGTTTTTGCTCTTGCCAAGTTTCTTTTTGTGGGCAGTCTCGGGCCAGTTCACTAAAAATAAGTCGTTTTTTGTGCGATTTTTTGTTCAGATTTCAATCAACAGTGTGTTGGTTGTCCTGGCGCTGATTTTGCTAAATAACTTAGTCGCGTCAGGTCAAACTGCAAACAAAGCGCCCATCAACATGAGCATTGCTTATGTTGTTTTTGCCTGTTACTACATAGGTGCTTTGGTTGGTTCGATTTTCACCAACTTCTGGTTTGTAAAGCGCGCTCAAGCGGCAGAATTAATCGAAATTGCAAAGGTCAAAGGCAAGAAATAAATGCGCGTTCACATTGCAACCGACCACGCAGGTCTTGAACTTAGCCAGTTTCTAGTTAGCGAGCTAACTCATGAGGGTTTTGATCTTGTAGATCACGGGCCCACCAGCTACGACGCTCTTGACGATTATCCGTCGTTTTGTATCAATGCGGCTCTTGCCGTAGTGGCCGATCAAAAAATGGGTATAGATTCTCTGGGTATCGTTCTTGGCGGTTCTGGCAATGGTGAGCAAATCGCTGCCAACAAGGTGCAGGGGGCCAGAGCTGCCCTTGCCTGGAACCAAGACACAGCACGGTTGGCCCGCGAGCACAACGACGCAAACGTCATTGCGGTGGGCGCGCGTCAACACAGTCAAGCTGAAGTTCTTGAGCTCATCCTGATTTTTTTGCGTGAACCGTTCAGTCACGACGAGCGCCACGTGCGCCGCATTGGCAAGATCGCCGTTTATGAGCAGACCGGCGAAGTGCTGCTTTAGCGGCTAACCATGCCCGAAGGTCATTCAGTTCATCGTTCGGCAAACGACTTCAATCGGCTCTTTGCCGGCCGGGCCCTCACCCTAATTTCACCGCAAGGGCGTTTTAATGCCGGCGCTGCACTTGTCAGTGAACAAACACTTGTGAGAGCTAGTGCAGTGGGCAAGCAACTTTTCTTGAGGTTTTCTAACGATTTAACAGTTCGCATTCACCTTGGCATTTATGGCAAGTGGCAGATGCGTGAGCTCGAGCCTGATTCTGCGAACCCGCTCAACCTGCCTGTCGTGGGCGAGGTTCGGGCAAGATTTTATAGTGCTACTGCAGTCGCTGATTTGCGAGGCCCAACCGTTTGCGAAGTGCTGAGCCCAGATGAAGTAGACCTGGTGCTAAAACGACTTGGTCCTGACCCGATAAACCCCGATCAAAAAGGTGCCGAAGCTGCCAGGTTCATCTCAAAGGTGTTGTCAAGCAAGTCAACTGTTGGGCAACTTCTTATGAATCAAAGCGTGATTAGCGGAATCGGCAACGTTTATCGAGCCGAATTGCTGTTTCGCGCGGGCCTTGACCCTTATCGACCAGGTAACAGCCTGACCAGTGACGAAGTTGCTGCACTTTGGTTTGACGCAGTGAAGCTGCTAAAGATAGGCGTGAAAACCGGTTTCATGATCACGCGCGACGAGCTCGCAACCAAAAGACCGACAAAAACCGAACGGAATTTTGTTTATAAGCGCGAGGGTTTGCCGTGCAGGCTTTGTGGCCATGAGGTTTCGATTGCCATCATGGCTAGTCGCAAGCTTTATTGGTGCAAATTCTGTCAGCGATAATGC
>CAISOV010000015.1 GCA_903887175.1 uncultured Micrococcales bacterium | reverse complement strand
GCTGAGTTGGGCAACCTAACTTTGACTCACCTAACCGCTGACAGCAAAGACGACGTTCTTATCAGCAACATCCAGACTGCAATTGCAAAGAACCCAAAGCTTCTTTTCATGCCTTTCAACTTGGGTGAAAAAGAGACCACCGTTGCATGCCAGGCACACGATGCAGGCATCACCGTCATCGCTTATAACGTTCCACCTGCTCCTGGCGCAGTTAAATGTGTCGCAGGCTTCGTTGGCCAAGACTTCTATGCAGTTGGCCAGATCATCGGCAAACAGCTTTTGGCTCAGGTTCCACTAAAAGCTGGCGACAAGGTTTTCTTCCCAGCTGAGCACGCAGAGCAGCCATACGCTCAACAGCGTGGTGGCGGTGTAAACGATTCACTAAAGGCCGCCGGCATTAAAGGTACTTTCCTTTCAACTGGTGACGATGACGCTACTACTCTTTCGAACTTGACCGCTTGGTTGACTGCGAACAAAGATGTAAAGGCAATCGTTCCACTTGGTGGCACCCCTCACCGCAACGTTTACGCTGCGATGAAAGCTGCTGGCGTAACCGTTCCAGTAATCGGCTTTGACACTTCTCAGCCAGTTATCGACGCAATCACCTCAGGTGCTGACCTAGGTACTGCTGACCAGCAGGGCTATGTTCAGGGCTTCCAGGCAGTAATGCAGGGTGTCTTGTCACTAGACTTCGGTCTTCTTCCTGCGAACATCAACTCAGGTGGTACCGGTCTTGTAACCAAGGACAACGTTGGAAACCTATCGGACCCTAAGCTAAAGGGTGTTCGTTACTAGTCTCTAGTAGCAACAAAATTGAAGGGGTCAGCTGCCCAAAAGCAGCTGGCCCCCTCATTGCAATCCAAAGAAATAGTGAGATCAGAGATGATCTCTCAAGACAGGAATACCAATGGCAAACAAGTCAACGACGGGGCTCGTAGCGTCGGCAGACACCCAGGCGATTCCAACGCTCGGGCGAGCTCCGAAGCCAACCACAATGGTTGGAAAATTTCTCGACAACTTACAGTACGTTCGCGGACGTGGCGCCTTAGAAATCGGCGCAGTATTTGTTGTTCTTCAGCTGGTCATGGTGGGTTATGCCCTCATTGCGCCAGATAAATTTCCGTATCTAGCTCCAGCTAACCTTTCTGGCGTCTTGAGCCAAGACATCCCAGTTCTGGGAATTTTGGGTATCGCCGTTGGCTTGCTCATGATTGCTGGCGAGTTTGACTTGTCGCTTGGTTCAGCTATAGCATTTTGCGCGATCATGTTCATCAAGGTAACGAACGAAACAAACTGGGGCATCGGGTTGTTTGCCGCACTTGCATCTGGCGTCGTTATCGCTTTAATCAATGGTCTCGTGGTCGTATATACAAAGATTCCGTCGTTCATTGCGACTCTTGGGCTTGGTTTCTTCTGGGCAGGTGCCAGCATCTATTTGAACGGACCTGTGCCTTCAACTATGAGCATGTTTGCCGCCCCGGTGCAGTTATTCGTGGGTGACTTTGGTTCAATTCGTGCGCAAGCGTTTTGGCTCGTGCTTGTGATGATACTGACTTGGTTCCTGTTGCACCGCCACCGCTTCGGAAACCACATTTACTCTGTAGGCGGCAATGTGAACGCAGCCAAGGCAATTTCAATCAACCCAAACCGAGTCAAACTTGTGACCTTCGGCATCTATGGGCTGCTCGTTGGTTTCGCGTCAGTTCTGATTGCGGTTCGCACACTCTCTATGCAACCAAACTCCACGCAGGATTACACCTTGCTTGCGGTTGCTGCAGCAGTGGTCGGCGGTGTTTCACTTAATGGTGGCCGCGGATCAATTCTTGGCATGGTCATTGGTGCGGCACTTATTAAGTGTCTGAACGACGGCCTGATTTTGATTAATGCCGACGGCTACTACATTCAGTTGTTCGTTGGTCTAATGATTGTTCTCGCAGCGGTTATCAACCGTCGCGTTGAAGGAAGTGCATCATGAGTTCTTTGCTAAGTATCGCCAACATCACAAAGGTGTATGGCAACACCACTGTTCTCAACGATGTCTCTTTTGACATCAACAAGAACGAAGTCTTAGGTCTGCTAGGCGACAACGGTGCCGGCAAGTCAACCCTTGTAAAAATTATGTCTGGCGTCGTACCTTCGACATCAGGTCAGTATTTCTGGGAAGACAAGCTAGTTGCCAACGTGAATCGCACTGAGACCGAACGGCTGGGAGTTGAGACTATTTTTCAAGACTCAGCCCTCGTGCCTCAGATGAGCATCACCCGCAACATTTTTATGGGTAGAGAAATCACCAACTCGTTGGGTTTGATGAAGCTCAAGGTGATGGATGACATCGCTGAGCAGATTCTCGACAGCG
>CAISOV010000014.1 GCA_903887175.1 uncultured Micrococcales bacterium | reverse complement strand
GGCGGTTCGATTGGCTCTCGAAACCGAAGTGCCGGTTTATGCCATTGCGCACTGGGGTGCCGAAAAGATTTTGCCTCGCTATGGCTCAAAGTTTCGACCAGGCTTCTGGAAGAAAGTTGACATTATCGTGGGCGACGAAATCGACCTTTCGCCCTATCGTGGTCGTCAGCTCTCGGCTGCAGAACTAACTGAGGCGACCGAATTGGTTATGACTAAAATCACCGAGCTGGTTGAGCGGTTGCGTGGCGAAAAAGCCCCCGCGGTTCGCTACAACCCCGCCCACACCGGTCAGTCGGTCACGGGCAATTTTGTGAAGGCCGAAAAAGCGGCGGCTGCAACTGCAGCGAAGTCGGCCGCAGCTGCAGATAAAGCCTTGAAAGGTAGCAAAAATTGACTTCGAACGAATCAGAAAATGCCACCGCAACTGCGCCAATCAAAATCGCTGTGATGGGCGCAGGCAGCTGGGGCACCACTTTTGCTAAAGTGCTTGCCGACGACAGCGATAACGAGATTGTTCTTTGGGCTCGCCGTGCCGATGTGGTTGAAGAAATCAACGAAGATCACCGCAATGGTGATTACCTGCCCGGTGTGAAACTGCCAGCCAACCTGAGCGCTAGCCTCGACGCAGCCCAAGTTCTCAAGGGTGCAGCGCAGGTTTACCTTTCGGTGCCTTCGCAAACCTTGCGTGAAAACCTCGAAACTTGGGGCAACTTGATTGAACCAGACGCGATTTTGGTTAGCTTGATGAAAGGTGTCGAAAAAGACACGGGCTTAAGAATGAGCGAAGTCATTGCTCAGGTGACAGGTTTTGACGAAAATCAAATAGCTGTTATTTCGGGGCCTAACCTTGCAGCTGAAATTGCTAAAGAGGAACCAACCGCATCTGTGGCCGCTAGCACCTCAAAAGTTACCGCCGCCGAAGTTGCAAAAGCGTCAACGAATGCATATTTCACAACCTTCACCAACCGTGATGTGATTGGCACCGAATTTGGGGGAATCCTCAAGAATCTAATCGCAGTTGCAATCGGCATTGTGAACGGCGTGGGTTATGGCGAAAACACCAAAGCCTCAATCATGACCCGTGGTTTGGCCGAAATCTCGCGTTTTGCAGTGGCTTATGGCGCCAAGCCAAAAACCATGGTGGGCCTCTCAGGCATGGGCGACCTGATTGCTACCAGTGAATCACCGCTTTCACGCAACCACCGTGCAGGCGAGATGCTCGGCAAAGGGTTTACGATGCGCGAAGTTTTGAAGCGCATGCAGCAAACCGCCGAGGGTCTCAGTTCGGTGGCCCCGATTTTGCAACTCGCCGAAGCTAAAAATGTTTCTATGCCAATTGTTGAACAGGTGCAACTTGTGATGCAGGGCAAAATGGCACCCAAAGACATTGCACCATTTTTGACCACTTCAACCGACACTCCGAGCGACGAATAAAGGGGTCAAAGGTGAGTGCATCGGCGGTTTCTTCTAATGGCAAGCCAAATGTTGTTCTAATTTTTGGCGGTCGCTCGAGCGAGCACTCAATCTCTTGCGCCACCGCGGCAGGAGTGATGGGGGCCATTGACCGGTCGCGTTTCAACCTGATCACCGTGGGCATCACTCGTGACGGGCGTTTTGTACCAGCTGTTGACGACTCAGCCCGTTGGGCGCTGCCACCTGGTGATCAAGCGCTGCCGGTTGTCAAGTTTGCTGGAGAGACGGTTGAGTTTGCCTTTGATGGTTCGCGCGAGATTTTTCGCACCGATGCTTCTGGCTCGCGTCGAAGTTTAGGTGTGGCCGACGTTGCCTTTGCGGTCTTGCACGGGCCTTTCGGTGAAGACGGCACGATTCAGGGCTTCTTTGAGCTGATTGGTTTGCCTTATGTGGGCAACGGGGTTTTGGCTTCGGCGGCCGCAATCGACAAAGAGTTCACCAAGGCGCTGTTCTTGCAGGCTGGGGTGCCGGCAGTGCCTCATGTGGTGATTCACCGTCATCGCTGGCTTGCTGACTCGGCTGACGTGCTTGCGCAGGTGCGAGGCCTTGGCGGCCTGCCGCTATTTGTTAAGCCAGCCCGTGCCGGCTCATCGGTTGGCGTTTCAAAGGTAAAGTCGCTTGACGACTTCGCCGCGGCCCTCGAAGTTGCTTTTGCCGAAGACACCAAAGTTGTCGTTGAACGTGGGGTTGTCGGGCGCGAGGTTGAATGCGCCGTGCTTTCGGGCCGCAACGGTGCTGCGCCACGAGTTTCGGTGGCTGGCGAAATCGTGGTTCACGGCCGCGAGTTCTATGACTTCGAAGCCAAATATCGCGACGAAGACTCGGTTGAGCTCATCGTGCCAGCAGTCTTGAGCGCCTCTGAGCTCGCTGAAATGCAGAGCATTGCCGCTCGAGCATTCGACGCCCTGGGTTGTCGGGGTCTTGGCCGCGTTGACTTCTTCTTAACTGCCGAAGGTTTCGTTGTGAACGAGATCAACACTATGCCGGGCTTCACGCCGTTGTCGATGTATCCGAAGCTGTGGCAAGCCTCAGGTCTGGCTTATGGTGAGTTAATCGACGAGCTTATCTTTTTGGCTACTGAAGCGCTCTAGTCGGGTTTAGCGAGGCAATGGTCGGTCGTATCAATGTGCGAGACTGCCGGGCCAATAGCATCGAGCGCGCTCGCACCTGAGGCCTTCTTTGAGTCGACTATAACTTCAGTGGCAGGGTTTCGCGCAAAGCTTATGAAACGATAGCTCGGCTTGGCAGAATCATCGACCAGCCAGTCAACACCGCCAGCTGTAATGCAGGGCAATTTAGAGACCAAGACCTGTGGCAGGCCGCACCGCTCAATTATGGCGGCTGGGGTTCCCCAAGCGCCTGTTGCTTGAGCGTCAGTTTGTCGACGTTCTAAGGTGTCAATTTGCGGTGGCAAACGCACGCTAACTTCGGCGCACGCTGCGTTGTTTGAATCTGGCGCTGGGTCAAGGCTGACAGTCGCCGCGCAGCCGGTGATAGCCAAACCGGCGAAAAGGGCAGTTAGTGTGGTCGAAACTACTCGAGCGGCTGCGGGTGGCAAAAAGTTCATCGTTAACAGGCTAGCTTTAACTTGTGTCAAACACCCAAACCGTTGCCTCGCTTGGCGAAAACCTCAGCTTGAAACGCATCATTGAACGCCTTAGAAAGCCCACCGATGACTCGTCAAACGTGCTCGTTGGCCCTGGCGATGACAGCGCGGTTTTGGCCGCGCCCGACGGGCGTTTTTGTGTGACCACCGACACCATGGTCGAAGGCCATGACTTCAAACTTGAGTGGTCGAGCGCCTATGACCTCGGCTGGAAAGCCGTTGCAACCAACGCAGCTGATGTGGCCGCGATGGGTGCTGTGCCAACATCAATAGTCATTGCAATGGGTGTGCCCGGCGACACCGAGGTTCGCTGGCTTGAAGGTTTTGTTGACGGCGCTAACGCTGCCTGCGAGGCTTTAGCGCCGAGGTGCTTTGTGGTGGGTGGCGATTTGGCGGCAGCCGACAAGATTTTTATTGCGGTCACAGCATTCGGCGATTTGCAGGGCCGTGAACCGGTTTTGCGAAGTGGTGCACAGGTTGGCGATGTTGTGGCGGTTGGCGGAACGCTCGGTCGAGCTGCGTGCGGTTTGGCGCTGTTGCGGTCTGGCAATGCCGATGCGATTAACACCTGGGATGACTGGGTCAACATTCAACGCCGCCCCGAACCACCGATTGAGCTGGGTGTGCTTGCGGCTCAGGCTGGGGCCACCTCAATGCTAGACATTTCTGATGGCTTGACCAAAGATGCCGCCCGCATCGCAAAAGCTTCTCAGGTTTCGATTGCACTCTCACGGCAGGCTTTGCAGGGTTATGAAGCCGTGCTCGAAGGTGCCGCCAGTTGGATAGACGCCGACGCTTTCGCTTGGGTTTTGGGCGGGGGCGAAGACCATTCGCTCTTGGCCACGTTTGCCGCCGACGCCACCCTGCCGCGGGGGTTCAAGCGCATCGGTGAGGTCATCGAGCGCGCGCAAGCTGCAGGCGAAGACTCGCCTTCAGCGGGCGTCGACGTGCTGCTCGACGGAGCCCCCGTCGCCGAGCTCGGCTGGGACTCATTCGCTTAGGCGAGAAGCACTATTTGCAGGTGAAGCCGTTTTGGCTCGTCGAACCTTTGAGCTTCAAATCTGGGGAACTCGGTTGCTGGAGGCATGGCGCAACGTAGGTCCAAATGCCGCCGTAAACGGCAGTGTTGCTCAAGTCGAAGTAGCCCACCGAGCCAACGGCAAGTTTGCTGCCATCAGCACTTGAGGCGATGGCGTCGAATTCGCGCGTGGGGGCTTGTTTTGTCCAGGTGAAACCCGAGTCGCTCGACAAATAAATACCACCTGGTGGGTTGAGGGCCGAGTCGGTTTGTGACACGGCGGCAAGTCGGGTTCCGTCGGCACTTGAAGCAATATTTTTGTAGCCAGCAAAACCTGCCCCGAGCTGTTGAGTCCACGTTGATCCAGAATCTGTTGACGTGAAAATGCTGCCATCGTGTGAATCGTTTTGGTCAGAGACGGCAGCAAGTTTGTTGCCACCGGCGCTAGAGGTGATGGCAGCCCAAAACTCACTTTGAATGCCAGTGACGGCTTGCCAGCTAGCGCCGCCATCAGCTGATTTCCAAATGCCGCCCGGGTTTGGATAAACGCCAATATAAGTAACCGCGGCAAGACTCTTGCCATCGGCACTTGAAGTGATTGACCGCCATTCGCAGGCATCGGTAACGGTGCGCTGCGACCAAGTCTGACCAAAGTCGGTCGACGTGTAAACCCTTCCTGGGTCTCCGTTGTCGAACTTTGAGCTGACCGCGGCTAAGTTTTTGCCGTTGGCACTTGAAGTGATTGATCGAAAATGCGCGCGCCCTGCCTGAATGCGTTTGGTCCAGTGCACACCAGAGTCTGCAGACGTATAGATTAATCCTTCATTGGCGCCATCCCGAACTGAAACGGCGGCGAGGTTGGTTCCGTTGGAACTGGATGCAATTGCATAAAACGTGGCTGTGCCCGCGTCGGTGCGCCGAGTCCAATGGGCACCTGAGTCAATCGAGGTAAATATGCTGCCCGGGTCTGCGCCGTTAGCCGCATACGCAGAAACCGCAGCTAGTTTTGCGCCATTTGCACTCGAGGCGATGCTGTACCAGTTTTCATTGCCCGCGTTAGCTCGAAGCGTCCAAGGCGAGTTCTGTGCTGCATTAGCTAGATTCGAGGATGCAAGAAGCGACACCGCGGTTGAAGCCAACAGCGCCATGAATGCAAGGGCGGACAGTGATTTTTTAGCCTTCTTTTTGAATATCAATACCAGGTCGATTCCAACGGAACATCGCGTTTGTTGAACTTTATTTGTAGGTGTATCCGTTGTAACTGGCGGTGCCACCGTCGGGGTTGGTTACAACGATCAACACTTTGCCTGCTGCGTGAGCTGCGGTTAGCACCTGAATTTTGGTGGTTCCTGTGCGGTTGGTGACAGTTGCGTTCAAGCCACCGATTTGAACGGTGGCATTTGCGTCGAAACCGGTGCCCACAATAACCACTCTTGTGCCGCCACGTGTTGTGCCTGCGGTGCCTGTGACCAAGTTGATGGTCACGATGCGCATCGATACTGCACTCAAAGCCACGGTGTCAGGGCTTGAAGCTGCGTTGCTGGTGAAGACCAGGTTGGCGTTTCGGGTGCCGATGACTTTTGATTTGAAGGTGTATCTCACAGCACATGTGCTGCTTGGTGCAATCGTGTGATTTGAACAACCATCAGCGGTGATGGTGAACTCGGCTGCGTTTGTTCCGGTTTTGATCACAGCGCCTGAACCGAAGACCAGGTTGGCATCGCCAGTGTTGGTGATGGTTTCTGTTTGAACCTGTGATGTTGAACCAACATAGGTGTGGGTCACGGCCGGGGTCGATGCCGAGAAGTTTGGAGTCGGTATGTATGTGAAAGCTTCGGTGCCAAGTGCATTTTGCGCATAAATGTCGTCAACGTTTATGTCGCTTGCACCTTGCGAGCCAGCCGGGGTGATGCAGGTTATTGTGCTTGCCGAAACTATGGTCACATTTGAGCAAGCACCTAAATAGCCGAGCGAACCATACATCGTAACTGTGTCACCGTCAGCGAACCCGGTTCCGGTGATCGTGATGGTTGTTCCACCGCGAGTCGGTCCGCTACTAGGTGATACCGAAGTGAAGGTAGGAGGCGCGACATAGGTGAACGCGCCTGTAGCGGTGGCGTATTGGTTGTCTGGGTTGGTCACAACCACATCTTTTGCACCGACTTCACCAACAGGCGGCGAAAGGTATGGGGTGGTGCAAGTTATTAATGTTGCCGAGCCATACTGAACGTTAG
>CAISOV010000013.1 GCA_903887175.1 uncultured Micrococcales bacterium | reverse complement strand
TTATTCGGTTGACCAAACCGGCGAGCTGATTGCAAACCCTGCCTTGGGCTCAGTTTCAATCATCAAATCGAACCCTTTCACCGTGAAATACCTGCTAACGGGTGGCGCTAAATGGAGCGATAGCGAGCAGATTACTGCAACCGATCTGCTGCTTTCATGGGCCGCCGCAACGAACTTAGGCAAAGCAAAGTTCAACTCGTCACGGTTGGGCAGCGGGCTTTCGTTAGCTAACGGTGTGCCAACAATCGGCGACAAAAACCTAAGTTTGACAATCGAGTTTGCTCGCCCAGTCGCTGATTACAAAACCGTTCTGACCGTTGCGGTTGCAGCTCACGCACTCGCAAAAGTGGCCTTTGCTGGTCAAAATCTAGATTCAAAATCGGGCAACGATCGCGTGCTAAATGCCATTCAGACAACAAATGTGGCAGACCTTAAAACTTTGGCCAAATCGTATCGATTGGCTTATCAGCTGAAGAGCAGCTTTAGCTTGAGCACTGACCTTGGCATAACCAGTGGCGCCTATCAAATCGAGGCGGCTAGCAACTTGGGGCTCACCTTGAAGGCAAACACTTCGAATGTTGCCATGCCGAGTGCTCGAGTCGAAACCATCAAACTTGTTTTTTATAGCAGCCCACTTGCAGTTGTTGCTGACCTTAAATCTGGCAAGGTCGACCTAGCCAGTCTTGCGCCGACGGCAACCGATTCGAGTGCAGCTATCAACACTGCACTCAAAGCGACAACATCGGCTGGTGTGACGAGCGCGCTCACGGGAACAAGCTCTATTGAAACCTTGGTTTTGAATCAGGCCGGTGGCAGCAGCTTTGCAAACAGCAGTTATGGCAGATCTAGCAGCAAAACAGCTGGCTTGAAGGCGCTCAGCGTTCGACAAGCTTTTCTGAGCCTGGTTTCGACGTCAAAGATTCAATCTTTGGTGGGTGCCAACCAGCCGGTGCAAGATGCTAAGTCTTTTGTTTTCACGCCCGACTCAAGTTATTACCAGTCGAGCATTCAAGACAGCGGAGTGCTGGCCTATCAGTTTGCTGATGACCAAAAGGCCTATAACATCGTGCGAAAGGTCGGGCATCGAGTTGAAGTGCGAGTGCTTTTTGACACTAACAACCCGCGCGCACAAATTGAATACAGCACACTAGCCGAAAAGGCCAACGAAGTCGGCTTTGCTCTTTCTAACGTCTCGACCAATGACCCAAACGCCGTGCTACAAAGCGGCGAATACGATGTCTATCTTGCACCAGCCATCGCTTTGGGCGATTCTGGCACTGATCTTGAGCAGGCACTGGCTAGCGCCACCGGTTCTCAGGGTGCTGCAGACGCAGTAATCATTGACGCCCTGACTGGTTTTGCAACTGCAACCGATGCAGTTTCGCGAGCTGCCCTAACTAAAAAAATTGACGGCGAACTGATCTCGACCGCCTATGGGTTGCCGCTCTATCAACTGCCAACCATCGTCGCGAGCTCTAAAAAGTTTGCAAAGGCACCTAATTTGGTTGACGGGTCGAGCTTAACGGCCGGTTACGCTACTTGGAATCTCGCTGGCTAATAGTAGGTTTTTCTAGCCTTCAAGCTAGACTTGAAGAGCAGTGTGGCTGATTAGTGCCCTGCGCAATCTAATTGATCGGTGTGATTGCTTTTTGCGCGCCCGACTCAAAAATACCAAGAGGATGAATTATGGCTCTCGCTAAGCGTGAGGAACTTCGCAACGTCGCTATTGTGGCGCACGTTGACCACGGAAAAACAACCCTAGTTGATGCGATGTTGAAGCAAACCAACTCGTTTGACTCGCATGCTGCTGTTGCCGAGCGCGCTATGGACTCAGGTGAGCTGGAGCGCGAAAAGGGTATTACCATTTTGGCCAAGAACACTGCCGTGGCCTATTCTGGCCCAGCTGCAGGTGGCAAGAACATCACAATCAACGTGATCGACACCCCTGGCCACGCTGACTTCGGTGGCGAGGTTGAACGCGGTCTTTCAATGGTTGACGGCGTAGTGCTTTTGGTTGACGCCTCTGAAGGCCCTTTGCCTCAGACTCGTTTCGTGCTTCGCAAGGCGCTTGAAGCCAAGCTGCCGGTTATTTTGTTGGTCAATAAGACCGACCGCCCTGACGCTCGCATCGACGAGGTCGTTGAAGAGACTCACGACTTGCTTCTGGGCATTGCCAGTGACCTTCACGATGTTGTGCCTGACCTAGACGTTGATGCGCTGCTTGACTTGCCAGTGATCTATGCCTCAGGTCGCGCTGGCCGTGCCTCACTAAACAAGCCTGCCGATGGCACGTTGCCTGACAGCGAAGACCTAGAGCCGCTGTTTGGCGCTATTTTGAAGCACATTCCAGCACCGGTTTATGACGACGAAGCACCGCTTCAGGCTCACGTAACCAACCTTGACTCATCGCCTTTCTTGGGCCGCTTGGCTTTGCTTCGTATTTTCAACGGAACTCTTCGCAAGGGCCAGACTGTGGCTTGGGTTCGTCATGACGGCACCACGCAGAACGTTCGCATTAGCGAACTGCTAGCAACTCGCGCGCTTGAGCGTTACCCAACCGAAGAAGCTAACCCGGGTGACATCGTTGCGGTTGCCGGCATCGAAGACATCACCATTGGTGAAACTTTGGCTGACCCGAACGACATTCGCCCGTTGCCGCTGATCACAGTTGACGACCCTGCGATTTCGATGACTATCGGAATCAACACCTCACCAATGGCTGGTCGTGTTAAGGGCGCTAAGGTCACCGCACGTTTGGTGAAAGATCGTCTAGACCGCGAACTCATCGGTAACGTCTCAATCAAGGTTTTGGCTACCGAGCGTCCTGACGCTTGGGAGGTTCAGGGTCGTGGTGAGCTTGCTCTAGCCATTTTGGTTGAGCAGATGCGTCGCGAAGGCTACGAGCTAACCGTTGGCAAGCCACAGGTAGTCACGAAGCGCATCGACGGCAAGCTCTGCGAGCCGGTCGAAGACCTAACCGTTGATGTGCCTGAAGAGTTTCTTGGCCCTATCACTCAGTTGCTGGCTACTCGCAAGGGCCTAATGCACAACATGGTGAACAATGGCACCGGATGGGTTCGCATGGAGTTCAAAGTGCCCTCTCGCGGCCTTATTGGATTCAGAACTGAGTTCTTGACCACGACCAAGGGCACCGGCATCGCCAACGCCATCTCGGCTGGTTATGAGCCTTGGTTCGGCGAGATTGTCACACGTAACAATGGCTCAATGGTTGCAGACCGCGCCGGTGTTGCTACCCCGTTTGCCATGGTTGCTTTGCAAGAGCGCGGTGCGTTCTTCGTTCAGCCAACCTCTGAGGTTTATGCCGGCATGGTTGTTGGCGAGAACTCTCGCGCCGATGACATGGAGGTTAACATCACCAAAGAGAAGAAGCTCACCAACATGCGTGCTTCAAGCTCTGATGAGTTTCAGTCGCTAACCCCACCTCGCACGCTTTCACTAGAAGAATGTCTAGAGTTTGCACGTGAAGACGAGTGTGTTGAGGTAACCCCTGAGGCTACTCGCATTCGCAAGGTTGAGCTCGACGCGACGGTACGTGCTCGCCTCACCTCGCAGCGCAAGCGTGCCAACGAAAAATAAACTATTGGCTCAGCCAAATAAAAAGACCCCGCCACTTTGGCGGGGTCTTTTTATTTAGTCGGTTTTTCGAAGCTATTGCAGTTCTTTGAGCCAACCTGTGAACCGGTCGATGCGCACTGCTACCCAAATAATCAAAGAGGCCAAAACAACCAGGGCTCCAACGATCCAGAGCCCGCCGCCAGCGTTTGAGCTGAAGGCATAAGGCAAAATCGCTGTAATCACGCCTATGAAACCTGGGTAAAAAAGGCCAGATAGCTTTCTGATGGCACCGATTACCAAGAATCCCGTTGAAACGCTCACTAGCACCACAAAACGCACCCAGTCTGTGGTCTCGACGTGATGGCCAAGGGCTGCCCACACATCGATCAGAGTTGGCGCCAATGAGACGACTGCAGGAATGCCCCAAATGACTATTGAACTGATCTTTAGGTGAACTGCACGCCGAAGAATTGTCTGCACAACATAGAGTGTCACGGCAATCAGCAGGCCACGAAGCTCGTTAACGAAGCTTTGGCCATAGTCTGCGAAGAAATTGCCGATAGCAAACCACAGCGCCGGAACAAACTCGAACATCAGCGTTGCAACTGATGCATAAACCAAGCCACGGTTGCCGATTCTCATGCCGGTTAGCAAAACCAAAGTTCCAATCAGCGCCAGCGCAATCAGTCTTGTCACGCCTTCAGCGTCAAGGGTGTTCCAAGGTTGTGATATTTGATTTGAACCAAGTGTGTAAAGCACCGATGGCCAAAGCAGGGTTGCTGTCGGAATTCCCCAAGTTAAGAGGGTGCTCTTGGCTTTGCCAACGATTTTGCCGAAGGCGTAGGCTGCGAAGGTTAAGCCCATCGATGCTACCAATGAACCTACTTCTGGGCCTTTGAACCAGTGCCAGCTGTCATGCACGACTGCATCAACAGCGAAACCGGTTGCCACGCTTGCGAAAGCGCCAAGAGCCAAAGTAACTCGGTTTTTGGCAGCTAACGAGTGCCAGAACACAACGACGGTTGACAGAGCAAGATAGATTAGCGAGTCAACGTTTTGACCACCAAAGAGGTCTGTGTGATCATCGGTCAACCAAACTAGCCCGAAACCGGCAAACCATAAAATTGCCGAGCTGGTCAACATTGAATTATTGGCAATTGCAGAGTTGCTGTCGCTTAGGCGCTGGGCCACCACCAGCAAAGCGATTGCGAGCAACAACGTTACAGGCCAGTCGAGTTGGTTTTTAGCAATGCCAGCAGTTGCCGTTGAGAATTCTGCGATTGCAGAAATCAAAACTATTGGCGCCGCAGTTGCAAACCAGAGCGGAGTTTCACGCAGCACCTTTAGATTCGCTAGCACCGCGGTGGCTAAAGCAAAAGCAATCGCTGGCAACACCAAGTGCCACAAGCCATATGGCGAATTGCCGTCTCGAATTAGCGTCGCGGCAAATGCCCATGACGCCACTAGAAGAGGCACTAGCGCAATCTTTGTCGAAATTGCCTTGCGAGTGACCAGGCTGTCAATTAATAGAAGCCCAGCAGGAACGATAAGAACATTTGCTATTCCAGATGGCTGCACATCGAATCCAAGTAGTTGTAAAGATGCTGCTGCCCAAACGATAACCCCAGCGGTTAGAACACCAAGTTGTAGGTCGCTCTTTTTGAAAATCCAGCGCCAGATAAACAGCACCGCTAGCAAAGATGAAGCTAGCACGTACTCAATTACAAAAAATACGTATGGCAGAGGGAACCTGATGGCCGTCTGATTGCCGGTGATTACCTGCAATGGAAAGAACGGAAAACTGACTGATATTGCAGCAAAAATGCCCGAAACCGTGAGCGTCAACCACTTCGATGTGGCACCCAAAGCTGCTGTTGGCGCGAGCCTCATTGTGACCTTGAACCAGACCAAAGCGAGCAAGAAGGCCACATAAGGTGCTGCTAAAAGCTCGAAAGTTGCTTCATTCGGTATCGCGAATGAAGCCCAGGTGAGTGCGTGAAAGAGCAAAAAGTGGCCGGCGAAGAACGCTGCGATGAGTTGCGGTTTTGCAAAGCTGGTGCGCGAGTTGACCAGAAGCAGTGCCGCGATTGTTGCCAAAGCAATGTAGTGTGCACCGACGTTGGTCAGGTTTGCAACGGTTGTGAATGAGTCGAGCAATGCCAGAGCTAGCGCTAACAGGCCGCTGAAGTTCAGCACTACGTCACGCACAAGGTCTTTGCGCACTGCCGACGACAGTCGCAGTAGCAGAGCTATGGCACCGAGGCTAAGCAGGGTAGCAACGTTTACATCGCGATTTAGCAAGTAGTCATTTAGCGCCGAAGAGCTGGTTTCTGGTGGTGTCAGCTGTTGGTTAGAGAAGCGAGTGATTTCATAGACAAACGCAGTTAAGGCAAAGCCGCCGCCGCCGAGCCCCACTTTGAAGCTGTCGCTCGCTTCAGCGCGCAAACGCATGACCAAAAGGTGAAGGTAGGTGAGTGCAGCGAAAGGCACTAAGAACCAAACAGCCCAGGTGATTGTGTCACCCGAATGGCCGGCATTTTGATAGACCATTATGGCTTCGCCGAGGCCGATGCTAAATATTGTTGACAAAGCATAAGAGGTCGTGATTGCCCAAACTGCCCGGCGAATGTAACCGTAGCTGAGAATTACGAGCATCACCGCAAAGGTGTATGCCGTAACAGTGATGAAAATGTGAGGGTTATTTGTCATCGTGAGCAAATAGACAAAACCTGTGCCCATATAAAGCGAAGAGGTGCCAATGAGTGTTCGGCGGCCTTCAGGCGACAAAAGTGAGCCCTCTTTGTTGGCAAAGCTAAGGTTCGGAACGACCAATAATGAGCCGGCAAACAGAATAAGAACTAGCAGTACCGGCCAAAATGCTGTCGCATCGATCAGGTTGCCACTTTGGTCTCTCAGGTTGCCTAAAACCGAAGGCGCGGCAGCAAAAGCCGCAAAGATGTTAGCTGTGATGCTGATTCCGCGAACAATTACCGATTCTTCAACGCCAGCTCGACGGTTGATAAAAGCGTGGGCGATGGTAAACAAATTAAGAATGGTTAAGGCCACCAAAATTGCTGCGGCGTTAGAGGTAATGGTGGCAGTGCCGTCGGCACTGATTCTGGCCCCTCCAAGGCTCAGCAAAGCAGTGATGGCACTGGCCAGAACTGCGCCAATTTGCAGGTTAGCGCTCTTGTAGACAAAGTTTTGTGAAGCTAGCGTCAAGGCAATCACACCGGCAAAGACAGCCGAGGCGGTGAATGCGGCAGGCGCAGTGAAAACATTATTTGCAATCGCATAAATGAACCACGACGACCAAACTGAGAACGCAGTCAAGTTCGCAGCAAACGCAAATGGTTTATTTTCGCGCCCTATTGGCAGCGCTTTTGGCAAAAATACCAAAACGGCACCGAGAAGCCAAAGCAGGCCCGAAACCAGAATGTTCGATGTTTCGAACTTGGCGGTTGAGTCGAGCGTGACTGTAGCCACACCTAGACCGATGCCACCAAGTGACATGATCCATGAACCACGCTTAATTGCAGGCGCCACGTTACCTGAAACGGTGAAGCCACCGCCAATGGTTTCAACAGCAAGAGTTATGGCTAACCAAACCAAACCGAGCACTAACAGCCCGACACCGTCGAGTTTCGAGCCTGAGGCTAAACCAACAAGGTTTGATGCAAGGTGAGCTGCCATAACGACCAGAAGACCCAAAAGACTCGAACGATTCAATCGGTTCAACAGGTTTTGTTCTCGGTGGCGCTCAACTAATTCGTAATAGGCGCGACGGTCAGCTTCGGGCGCCCCGATTAGGTTCGCTACGCCTTCTGCATCGGGCAGTTCGTCAAGCTTTGAGCGGCTAAATCGGCCGGCGACCACCACGAACACTGCGGTGATGCTTGGGGTGAGCAACTGCCATCCGAGGCTTAATTTGTCACTGGCCTCAAATAGCAGGTCTTGCTGATAGGTGAGGTTGAAGATGACTCCGGCGATAGCAAAAAGAACTGCGGTGGGGTTCAACCATCCGGCCAATTTGAATCGATAGCCGGGAACAATCGTTAAAACACCAAGAATGAACGGGATCAAAGCCAGGTAAGGGTAGTGGCGCCAATCGCCGCCAACCCATTCGGCCTTAGCACCCCAAACGTTGTAGTTAGCCAACGCCCAAAGCGAAACGAGTGCCAAAACGCTTGAAGTTATTGCAAGCACATTTGAAAGCACTCGCGAAAGTTGTCGGGTGCGCACAGCAACAACACCAAGGCCAATGACCACAAGTGAAGCGATTGGAACTTGATATTTAGGGTCAATCGGCTCAGGCAGCGAAGCACCCCACGCGATGTATGAGATGAAAGCAACCATCACCATAGTTACGGCAGTGATAAACAAACCAATCTGGCGACGGTTCTCTGACTTGGCTAAGCCTCGCGGGCGCTCCGGAAACTTTGGCTGCGCGGGCGCTTTAGGTTCGTAGGCATAAACTGGCGGCTGACTCTGCGCAGCTTGCGATGTTTCTCGTGAGTTGCTAACTGTGACGGTAACAGGGGGAGCACTGTAACGCGAGTTAGAAACTGCTGGTGCCACTGTTCTGATATTTTGAGTGGCCGCAGCGCTACTTGGTTGAGAACCACCTTCTGCAGCTCGGAACGACTGCACAACGCTTTTTATGTA
>CAISOV010000012.1 GCA_903887175.1 uncultured Micrococcales bacterium | reverse complement strand
CTGGCCGAGCAACGCAAAGATGGCTGCCATAGCCAAAGCAATAAGAAGTCGGCCAAGCCAAGTTGGGGTGCGAGCAATCGCAAACCAATCTTTTTGGGCTTGGCGCTGATTCATTGCTTGAGTGGTTTAGCGCGCGTTGTAGGGGGCAACGACAACGTCAACGCGCTGGAACTCTTTGAGGTCGCTGTAGCCAGTGGTTGCCATTGCTCTGCGAAGCGCGCCAATCAGGTTGGTGTTGCCGTCGGCGGTGGTTGCCGGGCCGAGCAGAATCTGCTCGAGACTTGCTACCTGCCCAACTTCAACTCGGTTGCCGCGAGGCAACTCGCTGAAAGCCTCTTGACCCCAGTGCCAACCATGGCCGGGGGCCTCGGTTGCACGAGCCAAAACTGAACCGAGCATAACTGCGTCGGCACCGCAAGAAATTGCCTTGACGATGTCGCCCGAAGTGCCCAAACCACCATCGGCGATCACGTGAACGTAGCGGCCACCAGATTCATCCATGTAGTCACGGCGAGCGCCAGCAACATCGGCTACCGCGGTTGCCATTGGTGCGTGAATGCCCAAAACTTTGCGGGTGGTCGACGCTGCGCCGCCACCAAACCCAACCAAAACACCAGCTGCGCCAGTGCGCATTAGGTGAAGGGCTGCCTGGTATGTTGAGGCGCCACCGACGATAACAGGCACGTCAAGCTCATAGATGAACTGCTTGAGATTTAGCGGTTCGGTGTTCTTTGACACGTGCTCGGCCGAAACGGTAGTGCCACGAATCACAAAAATGTCGACGCCGGCCTTGATGACTGTGTCGTGAAACTCAGCTGTTCGCTGCGGTGAAAGCGCACCGGCCACGGTCACACCCGAAGCGCGAACCTGAGCGATGCGGTCGCGAATTAGTTCAGCTTTAATTGGCGCCGAATAAATCTCTTTCATGCGCAAAGTGGCTTTATCGGCAGGCAAACCAGCGATTTCAACGAGCAGCTTCTCTGGGTTCTCATAGCGAGTCCACAAACCCTCGAGGTCGAGCACGCCTAGACCGCCGAGGCGACCAATCGCAACCGCGGTGTCAGGTGAAACCACGCTGTCCATGGGTGCTGAAAGCACAGGCAACTCAAACTGGTAGGCGTCGATCGCCCAGGCGGTCGAAACATCTTTAGGGTCGCGCGTGCGGCGCGAAGGAACAATAGCGATGTCATCGAAAGCCCAAGCGCGAGTGCCTCGCTTGAAGGCGCCAATCTGAACTTCAGTCATTTTCAAAGATTCCTAACGGGTTCCGTAGTTTGGCGCTTCAATAGTCATTTGAATGTCGTGAGGGTGACTCTCGCGCAGACCAGCTGCTGTGATGCGCACAAACTTGCCGCGCTTCTGCAGCTCGTCGATGTTCTCGGCACCAACGTAACCCATCGAGGCGCGAAGGCCGCCGGTGAGCTGGTGAGCAACCGCTGCAACTGTGCCACGATAAGGCACGCGACCTTCAATGCCCTCAGGCACCAACTTGTCTTCACGCAAAACATCATCTTGAAAATAGCGGTCTTTTGAATAGCTCTTAGCCTCGCCGCGAGACTGCATCGCGCCCAACGAACCCATGCCGCGATAAGTCTTGAACTGCTTGCCACCAACAAAAGTGATGTCACCAGGAGCTTCGTCGGTGCCAGCAAGAAGCGAACCGAGCATGACAGCGTTTGCACCAGCAACTAGCGCTTTGGCAATGTCGCCCGAATATTGCAAACCACCATCGGCGATCACAGGCACCCCGGCCGGCTTGGCCGCTAAAGAAGCCTGATAAACGGCTGTCACCTGAGGCACGCCAACGCCGGCAACCACGCGAGTGGTGCAAATCGAACCTGGGCCAACGCCAACCTTGACGCCGTCGACGCCAGCAGCCACGAGAGCAGCAGCACCCTCGCGAGTTGCAACGTTGCCGCCGATAACATCTACGTTTTTAGCGAAAGGCTCACTCTTGAGTTTTGCAATCATCTCGAGCACGGCGCGGTTGTGACCGTGGGCTGTGTCAACCACCAAAATGTCTACGCCGGCATCAACCAACGCCATCGAACGTTCCCAAGCGTCGGCGCCAACACCAACTGCGGCCGCAACCAAAAGGCGGCCCCCAGCATCTTTGCTCGCCAACGGGTACTTCTCGCTCTTGTCAAAATCTTTCACCGTGATTAGGCCGCGCAGTTTGCCAGCATCGTCAATCAGAGGCAGTTTCTCAATGCGCTGTTGAGCAAAGATCGCAATCGCGTCTTCGGGGCGAATGCCTACCTTTGCCGTGATCAGAGGCATTGGCGTCATAACGTCTTTAACCAGCGTGGTGGTGCGCTGCACATCTAAAACAAATCTCATGTCGCGGTTCGTGACAATGCCAACCAGAATGTCGTCTTCGTCAACCACAGGCAAACCCGAAACACGGTAGCGGGCACAAAGGTCATCGACTTCTTGAATGGTAGCGAGCGGGGTTGTGGTCACAGGGTGAGTAATCATTCCGGCTTCGCTGCGCTTGACCATATCGACCTCGGCGGCCTGACGATCAAGCGATAGGTTGCGGTGCAAAACACCGATGCCTCCCTGACGGGCCATGGCTATTGCCATGCGAGCTTCGGTCACGGTGTCCATCGCCGAAGAAAGCAACGGCACATTAATGTGAATGCGCTTGGTCAACTGGGTGCGGGTGTTCACCGCACTAGGCATGATGTCTGACTCGCCCGGCAAAAGCAGAACGTCGTCATAAGTTAGCCCAACAAAGCCAAATGGATCATTTTGTGTCATTCGAAAGCCCTCAGTTTGTGACCGCAGATTAGCTCAATTCTACCCTTTAGAACGAGCCCGCCCCTGCCTGAGCATATCGAAACTCAAAATCGCTAAAGCAGACCAAACCAAGGCAAAGCCAACCCACCGCACAGCAGGCATTGGTTCGTGAAAATACACCAGCGCAAGAATGAACTGAATTGTCGGCGTGAGGTATTGCATGAACCCGATTACCCTCAGCGGCAGGTGCCGAGCAGCCGAACCGAACAGAATTAGCGGCACCGCAGTGAGAAAACCAAACCCTGCCAAAACCAGAGCAGAACCAAGCCCGTGTTCGCCAAATTGCACCCCACCCCCAACAGTTGCCACCCAAATCAATTCGGCCGCAGCCACCGGCAACAAAAAGCCTGACTCAAGTGCAAAACCGTGAAGCGGCTTGACCACGCCGCCGAGCTTTGATTTAGCCAAACCATAAATGCCGAAACTGAATGCAAGCGTCAAAGCAATCACCGGCAGGCGCCCATAGTCAACGGTTAACACAACCACCGCAGCAAGACCTGAGCCAACCGCCAGCCACTGAGTGATACGCAGGCGCTCCCCCAAAAAAATAACGGCAAGCGCTATCGTCACCAGCGGGTTAATGAAATAACCTAGGGCAGTCTCAACCACCTGATGTGTTGCCACACCAATCACATAAGCCTGCCAGTTGGCCATAATGAACACGGTTGCCACCATGACCCAAACCAGCTGCTTGGGGGTTCGAATAACGTGCATGACCGCAGGCCATCCGCGACTAAATGTGATGAGCACAACGGCCAGGGAAAAACCAAAAACGATTCGCCAAACCACCACCTCGGCCGGGTTCGCAAATCCAACCAGCGAAATAATGATTGGAAAACTACCCCAAATCAAATAGGCACCAAACCCAAGTGCCAGACCGCGGCCAAAACGAGCGGATGCCGCCTCGCCCTGCACAGCAGGCTCAAGCTGGGTTTGTTGAACTGAAGTTTTTGCCATCTGACTAGTCAATCAACAAATCGCTATACTGATGCCGTGGTCGACCACATTGCTAATTTTTAGGGGATGAGTTCAAATGGCTTTTTGCTCAACATGCGGCACTCAAGGTAACGCCGGAACCTTCTGCACCAACTGCGGCTCAGCAATCGCTGATTCAGCACCGGCGGCCACTATGAGCGCAACCGCACAGCCAGCACCAAACTCTTTTGCACCAGCTGGCACTTCGAACTTGAACTCAAATCAAAATCAAAAAACGAACAGTTTCGCAATTGTTGCACTGGTTGTTAGCTTGGCGGGTTCACTGTTTTTTCTAGGCTGGGTTGGCGCAATCTTTGGCCACATCTCACTTAGCCAAATCAAACGCACCGGTGAAAAGGGGCGCGGAATGGCGATAGCAGGTCTCGTCATTGGCTACGCAGCTCTCGCGGGTGCAGCCGTGATTTTGGGATTAGTAGCCCTCGGCACAGCTGTCAACACATCATTTAACAACGTCGCGTCAAGCCTCTAAATTTTAGAGCAACTACTTATCGAAGGAAAAAATTGGTCTATTGCACGACATGCGGCACCCAGATCAAAGCGGGTAGCTTTTGCGCAAACTGCGGCACCGCTGCGGCACCTGCCCCAAGCTCGGCACCAGCTTTTCAGCAAGCAGCCCCAACCAACACCCTCGCAATCGTTGCTCTGGTCACCAGCTTGGTGGGCATTCACCTAGCGGGAATCATCTGTGGGCACATTGCGCTCAACCAGATTAAAAGCTCGGGCGAAAGCGGCAGAGGCATGGCGCTAGCCGGACTGATTATTGGTTATGTCGGAGTTGGCGCAGTTATATTATTTTGCGTGTTTTGGGTTGCGGCTATCGCCTCAATAAGCGGCGGCATAGCCTCGGCCTAAGCGCGCGGCCCGAACCTGTTATCTGCAGGTTCACTCTTGCTCGCAAGCCAAACGATGAGCAAAATCGCACCGACAAAAGGAATCAGCGCAAACCACAAAGAGTGCCCTGAGCGACCGGTGTCGTGAAGTCGGCGCACTCCAATTGCTAGCCCAGGGACCAAAAATGCGAGAGCAACTATGGTTTGAAGAACTGCGTTGGGCCCAATGACCGAATGAACGATTGTGTTGTCAATCAAAAGGGCGGCCATGCTGACTATGAAGTTAAAAAGATAAACGAACCAATAAGCCGACTGTGATGATCTGCCCTCGAAGTTGGCATAGTTTTTAAAATACAAAGTTATGGCTTCGCCAAAACCAACTTGACCAGAACCAGTGCTCGCCGATTGAGCACTAAAAGTAGGTGCCGAATAGGTTTGTTGTGAGACGGAGTTCGTAGCTGCCCGTGCCACCGCGGTTCCGCAGGCTGAACAAAAAGAACCGTCAACGGAACCACCACAATTTACGCAAAAACTCGTTGCCATTTCATACCCCTTCAACGTCAGCTAGCGCAATCACCTTAG
>CAISOV010000011.1 GCA_903887175.1 uncultured Micrococcales bacterium | reverse complement strand
CTGGTGTGTCAGTTGTTCCGCCAGGAGCACCGCTGATTAGCTACGTTCGGAAACGATAACCGCTGAAAGCATCTAAGCGGGAAGCGTGCTTCAAGATGAGATTTCCATGACTTAGGTCGAGAGGCTCGCAGCTAGACTACTGCGTTGATAGGCCGGATGTGGAAGTGGGGACTAAAGACCCATGGAGATGACCGGTACTAATAAGCCGATAACTTGAATACTAAGTTTTTATTGCTTGCGTCCACTCTGTGGTTCCCGAGATACTATCGGGAACACACAATTGAATAGAAATACCAGATCTGTGTAACCGAAACTCGAAAGTGTTTCGGCGGCCATAGCGAAGGGGAAACGCCCGGTCACATTCCGAACCCGGAAGCTAAGACCTTCTGCGCCGATGGTACTGCAAGGGGGACCGTGTGGGAGAGTAGGACACCGCCGGACTTAAATTGCGAAAAACCCGCATCCAATGGATGCGGGTTTTTTGTTTTAACGGCTGTTAGGCTGGAATGCTGACCCTACACATATAGGTTGTAAATCTAGTGAACAAAATCAAAAGCTCAAGCGGCAAAGATGCCATTTTGGCTAAAGACCTAAGCACGGCAAAGACGCTGCTGAGAATTTTTCCCTACGCAAAATCTGCTTTGCCGCGCGTTATTTTAGGCACGCTAGCTGCCATTGGTGCACACATGTTCGCACTTGCGATTCCGCAATTCTTGCGCGACTTAGTGAACAACTTGACACATCAGGCGAACAGCCAGCAACTCATTTTTGCCGTAAGTTTGGTGCTGTTGCTTGGCATTCTTGAGGCCGTCATGGTGTTGTTGCGGCGCTGGTTGGTGCTGATTCCGGGCACCCACGTTGAGGCGGGTATGAGGCGGGCCCTGTATGCCAAGTTGCAAGATCTGCCGGTAGCTTTTCACGACAAATGGCCAAGCGGGCAGTTGTTGAGCCGTGTCACTGGTGATCTGAGCCTGATTCGGCGATGGCTTTCGTTTGGAATCGTGCTCTTTGTAGCGAACGCCCTAACCATTGTGATCGGCCTCGGGGTGCTGTTTAGCTTTCACTGGCTTTTAGGCCTCATCTTTTTTGCGACTTCGATTCCTATCTGGATTCGCGGTTATCGCTTTGAAGCGCAGTACCACGCATTAGCCAGGCTAAGCCAAGACCAAGCCGGTGATTTGGCTACCTCGGTTGAAGAAGCTGTTCACGGCATTCGAGTGCTGAAGGCTTTTGGCCGTGGTGATTTTGCAGCAAGCAAGTTTGTTGGCAACGCAAAGCAACTTCGAGACACCGAAATTCGCAAGGCTGGTCTGATCGCGAACATCTGGATCTATTTGATTCTGGTGCCTGAATTTGCAGTTGGTGTGTCGATGTTCGTCGGCGTGTATTTGGTTGCACAAGGTCAAATGACTGTGGGTGGTTTGGTTGCGTTTTTAGCTACCACCACGGTTTTGCGGTGGCCAACAGAGTCGGTGGGCTTTTTGCTATCAATGACTCTTGATGCCAAGACGGCAGTGCAACGATTCTTTGAGGTGCTCGATGAGCCCGTGAACATCACCGACCCAGCACAGCCAAAAACCATTGCAAACCCGAAAGGCCGTCTCGAGTTCAAAGACGTGCACTTCAAATATGCTGATGCGCCGGCTTCGAGCCCTGACCTGCTCAATGGCATTAATTTAGTTCTTGAGCCGGGCGAGTCGGTTGCGCTGATTGGTCTGACCGGCTGCGGCAAAACTAGCTTGACGGCGCTGCCGGCAAGACTTTATGAAGTGACAGCCGGGTCGGTTCTGCTCGACGGTGTTGACGTTCGCGACCTAACCCGCGCCGAGCTGCGACAACACATTGCCATGGCTTTCGAAGACGCAACTCTGTTCTCAGCGTCGGTGCGTGACAATGTGATTTTGGGTCGCCCAGAGGCAACCGAAGCCGATATTGCTGAGGCATTAGAGATCGCGCAGGCACAGTTTGTTTATGAACTACCAGACGGTTTAGATACCTTGATTGGCGAAGAAGGCATGAGCCTTTCAGGTGGTCAACGGCAGCGCCTGGCACTTGCCCGCGCTGTTGCGGCCAAGCCATCGGTTTTGATTTTAGATGACCCACTTTCAGCGCTAGATGTTGACACCGAGGCGCTGGTTGAAGAGGCGCTAAGAACAGTGCTAGCAACTACTACGGCGCTTATAGTCGCTCATCGACCATCGACCGTGCAGCTAGCCGACCGGGTTGCTTTGTTAGAAGACGGGCGAATCACAGCAGTTGGCAAACACAGCGAGTTGCTGGCTAATAACGAGCATTATCGTCACGTAATTTCAAGCCTTGATGCCGAAACAGAGGTATCTAAATGAGCATGCACGGTGTAAACAATGAAGACGTAGTCAACCTGACTAAGGCTGAATCACGTGAGATTCGCGCTCGCTCACTGCGCTTGCTTTTTGCCATTGTGAAACCGATTCGCAAGCGATTGGCCGTTGGCCTGGGCATCGTAATTGTGAGTCAGGCAATTCGGGCAGTTGGCCCAGCGCTAATCGCATATGGCATTGACCAAGCTCTGCCTCGCGCAGAGCGAGGCGATTGGTCTTGGTTGGTTGTTGTGGTTGGGTTGTTCTTAGCTGCTGCCGGCGCCACCGCCGGTTTAGCTGCTGGCTTCATGTTGTTTCAAGCCAGAACCAACCAAGCTGTGATTCTTGACCTGCGTCAAAGACTTTTTGTTCACACGCAAAAATTGAGCTTGGAGTTTCACGAAAAATACACTTCGGGTCGAGTTATTTCAAGGCAAACCAACGACCTTGACAGCATCAAAGAATTGCTCGACACCTCAGGCAACGAAATGGTTGCCGGAATTCTGGCAAGCATTTTTACTGCCTCAGCGATGTGGCTGCTTGATGGGCAGGCTTTTGTTATTTTGCTTTGCAGCTTGGTGCCGCTGTTCTTTTTGACTCGCTGGTTTCAGCACCAAACCAAGCTCGGGTTTAGAGCAACCAGAGTAGCTTCGGCAAAGCTCATTGTTCACTTCGTCGAGACAATGACTGGCATTCGGGCGGTTAAGGCATTTAGAAAAGAACCCGTCAACCAAGAAAAATATGGCGAACTTGTCGAAGATTATCGCGTGGTGAACGCCCGAGTCATTCAACTTTTCGGCATCTATGATCCGGGACTGATTTTGATCGGAAACCTAACAGTTGCAGGGGTGCTGCTATTTGGCGGTTTCAGAGTAATAGATCACAGTCTGGGCGTTGGAGTGCTCACCGCCTGCCTGCTCTATGCACGCAGGTTCTTTGACCCGATGGAGGGTCTGGCAATGTTCTATAACGCCTACCAATCGGCTAACTCTTCGCTCGAAAAGATTTCAGGTGTGCTCGAAGAAGACCCTTCGGTTGCCGAGCCAGTGTCACCGGTTGAGTTGAATGCCCCGCACGGTGCTTTGAGTTTTTGCGACGTCGAGTTTGCCTACAGCAACGGCAAAGTGATTTTGCCTAAGTTCGACCTAGAAATTGCCGCTGGCCAAACGGTCGCGCTGGTTGGCACCACGGGTGCCGGCAAATCTACTATGGCAAAACTGATTTCACGTTTTTATGACCCGACCGCAGGCGAGGTTAAGCTCGACGGAATCAATCTGCGTGAACTTAGCAACGACACACTGCGACGCGCAGTAGTCATGGTGACACAAGAGGCCTATCTGTTCTCTGGGTCAGCGGCCGAGAACATTGCTCTTGGCAAACCTGATGCTACCCGCGCCGAGATTGAAGCTGCGGCAAAGGCCGTCGGCGTGCACGCCTTTGTGCAATCGTTGCCAGATGGCTATGACACCGATGTGAACAAACGCGGTGGCCGCATGAGTGCCGGCCAGCGTCAGTTGGTGTCATTCGCTCGCGCGTTCATCGCTGATCCGGCCGTTTTGATTCTAGATGAGGCTACAAGTTCGCTCGATATTCCGAGCGAACGTGCAGTTCAAAATGCTTTGCGCACCCTTCTTAAAGGCCGCACCGCAATCATCATCGCCCACCGTCTGTCAACCATTTCGATTGCCGACCGCGTGCTGGTGATGCAGCACGGCAAAGTTATCGAAGATGACACTCCAGAGGCTTTGATAGCGGGCACCGGCAAGTTCGCAAGCATGCACGCTGCTTGGCGCGATTCACTCGTTTAGCAGCAATTAAAAAAGGCGACCCCTCTCGGAGTCGCCTTTTTTGTTTAAGGTTTGTGATGGACCTTAGAACTTGATCTTCGTGGTCAATGCGACAGTGCCTGCCCAAGGAATCGAGAAAGTGCCCACGCCTTTTGCATCGACAACTACTGAGGTGCCGGTGCAAACCTTCTTAGCCTTTAGTGGCTTCGTGCCGCCGGTGATGTAGTCACAGTAGGTGCCCTTAGGCAAGCCGGTTGCAATCTTGGCGTTCTTCAGCGCCAAGTTGCCACCGTTGAAAACAATGAAGCTGCCAGTGCCGCGCTTGTAGCTGAAGGTGCTGTATTTATCTGACCATGAGCCCAGGTGGCCGCGAGCGGTCGAAGCTTTGGCCGTGCCGACAGCGTCTTTCCAGGCAATTGCTCCCTTGATGGCAGTCCAACGGTCGAGGCAGATGTATTTGCCGTCGGGGTAAGAAGCTGCCGGGGCAGTGCCACCACAAGAAACATTTGCGGCGTTACCGTTAACCAGCGCCGGCCCCTGGTCGCGGCCGCTGAAAGCATAGCCGGTGTAAAGCATCGGCATGCCGTATTGGTTGACAACCGTGTAGATCGAAGCCTGCAGAAACTTTTTGCCCGCGCCACTTTGATAAGTCAGCGCGCTGCCGTCGCGTTCGGTGTCGTGGTTGCTCACCATCGTCACGGTCTTGTTAGTTCCATTTAGCGCAGCGTAAGTTCCGTTGACCCACTGCGCACTTGAAAGGTCGCCAGAGTTGCCAAAGAAGGCAACCATATCGTCAAGCCAGTTCCAGCCAAAAACCTGACCCTGCACCGCATAAGGCGCATTGATGTTGTTGTCGTGAACAGCTACTTCTTGAACAAAGAATGGTTTGATGCCGCCGGTGGTGAGGTGAATGCCATCTTGAATTTGGCGCAATTCGGTCACCGGAATGTGATATGCCGCGTCAACGCGAAAACCTGCAACGCCCAAACTAATTAGATCGTTGAGATACCCGTCAATTTTGTCTCGAACGCTCTGCTTTTCAGTTGCTAGGTCGTTCAAGCCCAAAAGTTCACAGTGCTGAATCGACCAAAGGCTGTTCCAGTCGATTGGTGAGTCACAGTAGTTGGGGTCGCTAGAAGGCAACGTGGCGTGAAAATCTGAGGTGGTGTAAGGCACGTCAGGGTAGCTGTAGTTGCCGGCGCTCATGTGGTTAATCACAGCGTCAACAACAACTTCGACTCCGGCCGCGTTACAAGCATTGACCATGTCTGAAAATTGTGAGCGAGTGCCCAGGTTGTTGTTGATGGCGTAGCTGATTGGCTGGTAGTTAACCCACCAGGCGTCGCCCGAGATGCTTTCTTGTGGTGGCGACACGAGAATCCAGTCGATGCCTTCTGGCCCAAGTGTGCTGGTGCACTCAGTTTTGAGCGAGTTCCACGGCCATTCAAACATTTGAATACCGACCGAAGCATTGGTGATTACTTTGTTAGGCGCCGGCACCGTGGTTGCCTGCGCAGCCGAAACGCTGTGAATTGCGCCTGTCAAAAGTGCTGACGCGGCAATTAGTGAAATGAAAAGTCTCGAAAATTTCTTCATAGATTAAGGCTAGCGATACTAAATAACGAACAGGTCACGGTCAGCTGTAGATTAAGCTTGAATCAAGAGATTCAGCAGTCGAAGCACACGGCCGGCTGCAAAACCTGAGCAGAAAAGCGACCACGCATGTCAAAAATCAAAGTTGTAGGAACAGTCGTTGAGCTAGACGGCGATGAAATGACCAGAATTATCTGGCAAAACATCAAAGACTCACTCATTTTGCCTTTTCTTGACATCGACCTGGCTTATTACGACCTTTCGATCGAAAACCGCGACGCGACCGACGACCAGGTGACCATCGATGCAGCTCACGCAATCAAAGAGCACGGCGTTGGTGTGAAGTGCGCCACCATCACTCCTGACGAGGCCCGTGTGACCGAGTTCAAGTTGAAGAAGATGTGGAAGTCGCCAAACGGCACAATTCGAAACATCTTAGATGGCGTTGTGTTTCGCGAGCCAATCATCATCTCGAACGTGCCTCGCCTAGTGCCAGGTTGGACCAAGCCAATCGTTATCGGCCGTCACGCTCACGGCGACCAATACAAAGCAACCGACTTCAAGGTGCCGGGCAAAGGTCGCGTAACCATGACCTGGACCCCGGAGGGCGG
>CAISOV010000010.1 GCA_903887175.1 uncultured Micrococcales bacterium | reverse complement strand
TCGCGGTGTTTGCCCGAAACATAAGAGTGGCTGCCTGGGTCGTCGCCAACGAGCAGCGTGCCCAAACCAGGGTTGATGCCGCGCTTCTTAAGAGCAACAACGCGCTTGGCCAACTCGGCCTTGATTGCCTTAGCTGTTGCCAGGCCGTCGAGCTTAATCGCGGTCAAGCGACTACCAGTTCTCTAGACCGGCATAAAGCGGAAAGCGCTCGGTCAAAACGCGAACGCGCCCCCGAAGCTCAGCAATGTTTGGTTCTGGCTTGAGAACCGAAGCGATGATGTCGGCAACTTCGGTGAACTCGGCAGCACCAAAGCCGCGAGTTGCCAAAGCTGGGGTGCCGATGCGAACGCCCGAGGTGACCATTGGTGGTCGTGGGTCGTTTGGCACCGAGTTGCGGTTAACGGTGATGCCAGCTTCGTGCAATAGGTCTTCGGCGGTCTGACCGTCAATCGGTGCGTTGCGAAGGTCAACCAAAACTAGGTGCACTTGGGTGCCACCGGTTAGAACCTGAACACCGTTAGCGGCTACGTCGTCTTGAACCAAACGCTTAGCGATGATGTCGGCGCCTTCGAGGGTGCGCTTCTGACGGTCTTTGAACTCGTCACTCATTGCGGCCTTGAAGGCAACAGCCTTGGCAGCAACCACGTGCATTAGCGGGCCACCCTGCTGACCTGGGAACACACTTGAGTCAATCTTCTTGGCATATTCAGCCTTGCAAAGAATCAAACCTGAGCGAGGGCCAGCCAAAGTTTTGTGAACTGTGGTTGAAACCACGTCAGCATAAGGCACCGGTGATGGGTGCAAACCTGCTGCCACCAAACCTGCAAAGTGCGCCATGTCAACCCAAAGTTTTGCGCCAACCTCATCGGCAATCGCGCGAAAAGCCGCGAAGTCTAGGTGGCGGCTATAGGCCGACCATCCCGCGATCAAAACCGCAGGCTTCACTTCGAGTGCGCGCTCACGCACGATATCCATGTCGATCAAAAAAGTCTCAGGGTTCAAACCATAAGCGTGGGCTTCATACATTTTGCCCGAAAAGTTAAGGCGCATGCCGTGGGTTAGGTGGCCACCGTGGGCAAGCTCTAGACCAAGAATGCGGTCGCCAGGGTTCGCCAAAGCCATCAAGACGGCGGCGTTAGCCGACGCACCAGAGTGAGGTTGCACGTTTGCGTGCTCGGCACCAAAAAGTTCTTTCGCGCGGTCGCGTGCGAGGTTCTCAGCAACGTCAACCGCTTCGCAACCGCCGTAATAGCGCTTGCCCGGGTAGCCCTCGGCATACTTGTTGGTCAACACCGAACCCTGCGCCTCAAGCACGCCGCGCGAAACAAAGTTCTCGCTCGCGATCATCTCAAGGGTGTGGCGCTGGCGGTCGAGTTCAGCGTCTAAAACGGCTGCAATCTCTGGGTCAGTTTCGCTAAGTGGCAGGTTAAATGTTGACGACATTTTAGGCTCCTTGGTTTGTTCAATTCTAAGCCATGCAAAGCTCGTCACGAATAACTTTTGAAGCCACGCCTAGGCATAAACCTCGATTCTCAGCTGCAGTTTTTGACCTAGGATTAACTCGTAAAGGCACGGCAAAACAGGGGTGAAATTGTTTCGATTCTCGATTGTGGCAACTATCGGCGGGGTGCTAATTGTCGTAGGGTTCACCACGGCGCTGCTAATCATGCTTCGAATTGCCCGTGCACAACGCGAAGAGAAACGTGCGCGCAAGGTCAGCCGATAGGCTTGAACCTATGAACACCGCTAACACACACTGGGTTTTGACTTTGGTTTGCGAAGACAAACCTGGAATCGTTCACGCCATCTCAGGCGCCATCGTGGCAGCTAACGGCAACATCACAGAATCTCAGCAGTTCGCCAGTGAAGACACCGGCCGTTTTTTTATGCGCCTGCAAATCGAATCAGCTGCGCCTCGTGAGCATTTTGAAAACCAAATCATTCCGGTGACCGAGCGTTACGGCATGGAATGGCAGCTAGATCTGGTTGGTCGCAAAATGCGCACCCTTGTTTTGGTTTCAAAGAGCGCCCACTGCCTAAACGACATTTTGTTCCGCCAGCGCGCAGGCCAGTTGCCCGTTGAGATTCCGGCAGTTTTCGGCAATCACAGCGACTTGGCTGAGTTAGCTGAGTTCTATTCGATTCCGTTCGAAACCCACGCTGTTACCGACGCTGGTTCAAAAGCAGCTTTCGAGCACCTGCTGCGTGACTACATCAAAACAGCCGAAGTTGAGCTGATTGTTTTGGCTCGCTACATGCAGATTTTGAGCCCCGAGTTTTGTGCCGAGTTTGCCGGGCGCATCATCAATATTCACCACTCGTTTTTGCCAGGGTTCAAAGGCGCAAACCCTTATGCCCAGGCTCACGCTCGCGGTGTGAAACTAATCGGTGCAACTGCACACTTTGTTACACCCGACCTCGACGAGGGCCCGATCATCGAACAAAATGTGGTTCGCGTGGCCCACTCGCACAGCAAAAGCGAGCTGGTTTCGATTGGTCAAGATGTCGAGTCAAAGACTTTGACGCAAGCAGTTCGCTGGTTCGCCGAACGCCGCGTGCTCAAAGATGGCGAGCGCACCATCATCTTCAGTTAAACGAAAAAGGGCCAGCCGCAGCTGACCCTAATCCGTGTTAAAAATGCCGCAGAGACTAGGCCAAACGAGCTTTTAGGTTTGCGGCCAAAGACGCCATGAACTCGTCGGTGGTCTGGTAGGTCTGACCTTTGCCAACAAGCGCTGCAAGGTCTTTGGTCATGTGACCGGCCTCAACAGTTTTGATTACTACGTCTTCGAGAGTCGCAGCAAACGCTGCTACTTCGGGGGTGCCGTCAAGTTTGGCGCGGTGCATTAGAGCGCGGGTCCAGGCATAAATCGAGGCAATCGGGTTGGTCGAAGTCTTTTTGCCAGCCTGCCAGTCGCGGTAGTGACGGGTTACGGTGCCGTGAGCTGCCTCGGCGAGCGCGGTGGCACCATCAGGTGTGGTCAACACTGAGGTCATCAGACCTAGTGAGCCAAAGCCTTGCGCCACGGTGTCTGACTGCACGTCACCGTCATAGTTCTTGCAAGCCCAAACATAGCCGCCCTCCCACTTGAGAGCAGCAGCAACCATGTCATCGATTAGACGGTGTTCATAGGTGATGCCTGCAGCTGCAAACTTTTCAGCATATTCAGCCTCGAAGACCTCTTGAAAAGCGTCTTTGAAAGCGCCGTCGTAGGCCTTCAAGATTGTGTTCTTGGTTGAAAGATAAACCGGATAGTTGCGGGCCAAACCGTAGTTAAAGCTGGCGCGAGCGAAGTCGCGAATAGAGTCCATGTAGTTATACATGCCCATTGCCACGCCGCCGTGCTCAGGGTAGTCAGCAACGGTGAAAGTCTCTGGCTCTCCGCCCTCCGGGGTCCAGGTCATGGTTACGCGACCTTTGCCCGGCACCTTGAAGTCGGTTGCCTTGTATTGGTCACCGTGAGCGTGACGGCCGATAACAATCGGTTTTGTCCAGCCTGGCACGAGACGCGGAACATTCGAGATGATGATTGGCTCGCGAAAAACAACGCCATCTAAGATGTTTCGAATTGTG
>CAISOV010000009.1 GCA_903887175.1 uncultured Micrococcales bacterium | reverse complement strand
TGTCAAGGTTGCCGACTGGAGTTTGTCGTTCGCGGCTGTACGCAAACTCAACGGTGCGATCACCAAAATAGCCTGGTGGTCCGTGGCGAAACAATCAGAAATCACCTCTGGTTCTGATTATTTTTCGAACAAACGCTATTTAAATCCTTGAAAGGGATCACGTGTCAAAAACCTCACGTACTCGCAGCAAGACTCGCTTGTCGCGCGCACTCGGCATTGCTCTTACTCCTAAGGCAGCCAAATACCTAGAAAACCGTCCATATGCACCTGGTCAGCACGGCCGCACCAAGCGCAAGGCAGACAGCGACTTCGCCGTTCGTTTGCGCGAGAAGCAGCGCCTGCGCGCCCAGTATGGAATTCGTGAAGCTCAGCTTCGCAAGACTTTTGCTGAGGCAAAGCGTGCCGAAGGCCTAACTGGTGAAAACCTAGTAGAGCTTCTTGAGCTTCGACTTGACGCACTCGTGTTGCGCGCCGGCATTGCCCGCACAATTGCACAAGCCCGTCAGATGGTTGTTCACCGCCACATTTTGGTGAACGGTGAGCGCGTAGACCGCCCATCGTTCCGCGTGAAGCCAGGTCAAATGATTCACGTTCACCCTAAGAGTGAAGGCACCGAGCCTTTTCAGGTTGCAGCAGCCGGCGGTCACGTCGACGTATTGCCTCCTGTTCCTGGCTACCTTGATGTTCAGCTTGACAAGCTTCAGGCAACCCTAGTTCGTCGCCCAAAGCGCGCCGAAGTTCCGGTTACCTGTGAAGTTCAGCTTGTTGTTGAGTACTACGCAGCTCGCTAGTATTTACAACCAATAACGATCGGATCTCAGATGAGTGGCGGCGACATCGCAGCAATCATTGCGGCAAGTGCTTTTGCACTGCTCGTGATAGTGATGGTGCCGAGCTTCATGAAGCTTTCTAAGTTAGTTGACGAAACGCGAGTTACTGTTCGCGATTTGAACGAAAATCTTGGGCCGCTGCTCTCTGAGCTAACCGACACGATGTCAGTCGTAAACGACCAGGTCATCAAAATTGACGAAATAACGTCGAACGTCAAAAACGTCACTGGCAACATCGACAATTTGGTCGATATTTTTGCTTCGGCGTTGGGTTCGCCGCTTTTTAAAGTCGCCGGCATAGGCCGCGGCATTTTCAAGTTTCTCAACAACCAAAAGCAAAGTCGCAGCAAGCGTTCTAAAAACGACTAAGCGACTTTGAAAATAAGCAAGGGGACACCTGATGAAGAAGTTGCTCTGGTTCATGGCCGGAATCACTCTTGGCGCCGTAGCTGTCAAACAGCTAAACGAGAATCCGCAGGCTCGACTCTTTGCCGACGAAGCCACTCGCCGCGCTAAGTCTTTCGGTGCTGCGGTTAGCGAAGGGTTTCGCGAGCGCGAAGCTGAGCTAGACCGCGAAAACGCCAAATAATTTTTTAGAGTAGGTCCAAAAGTGAAAACCGCTGAGATTCGTCGTCGATGGCTAGATTTTTTTGAAAGCAAGGGCCACACTGTTGTCGCCTCTGCGTCGCTTATCAGCGAAGATCCGTCACTGTTGTTTACGGTGGCTGGCATGGTTCCCTTTATTCCCTACATGTCAGGTTTAGTGCCTGCGCCCTATAGCCGCGCCACCAGTGTGCAAAAGTGTGTTCGAACCCTTGACATCGAAGAGGTCGGCAAGACTACTCGCCACGGCACTTTCTTTCAAATGAACGGCAATTTTTCGTTCGGTGACTATTTCAAGCGAGAAGCAATTGAATTTGCTTGGGAGTTTTTGACAAAGTCTGTCGATGAAGGTGGCTTGGGCATTGACCCGCAATTATTGTGGGTGACTGTCTATAAAGACGATGAAGAGAGTATCGATATTTGGCGCGAAGTCGCCGACATTCCGATGGCGCGAATTCAAAAGCGCGGAATGAAAGATAACTACTGGTCGACCGGTCAACCTGGACCTGCCGGACCATGTTCTGAAATCTATTACGACCGCGGGCCGGCTTATGGTCGCGAGGGTGGTCCTGAGGCTGACGAAGACCGATACATCGAAATTTGGAACCTTGTGTTCATGCAATTTGAACGCGGCCAAGGCACTGGCAAAGACAGCTTCGAGATTTTGGGTGAGCTGCCCAAGAAGAACATTGACACCGGAATGGGTCTCGAGCGTGTGGCTTTCTTGTTGCAAGGTGTTGAGAATCTTTATGAAATTGACCAGGTGCGACCCGTTTTAGACCTCGCAGCAAAACTTTCGGGCAAAACCTACGGCGAGAGCACTGAAGATGACGTTCGACTTCGTGTTGTAGCTGACCACGTTCGTTCGGCGCTCATGCTCATTGGCGACGGCGTTACCCCGGCAAACGAAGGTCGCGGTTATGTATTGCGACGTTTGCTGCGACGCACAGTTCGTGCCATGCGCCTTCTCGGCTTTGATGGAACTTGCTTCAACGATCTGTTCACAGCTTCGAAAGAGGCTATGAAAGATGCCTATCCTGAGCTAGAAACTGACTTCAAAAGAATCTTGACTGCCGCCACAGCAGAAGAAGAGACTTTTTTGCGCACCCTCGCCGCTGGCACTGCCGTTCTAGATGGTGAACTCGAAGCAGTCAAAGCTGCTGGAGCCAAGCAACTTGCTGGCGATACGGCGTTCTTGCTTCACGACACCTATGGTTTTCCGATTGATTTGACTCTCGAAATAGCTGAAGAAGCGGGTCTCAGTGTTGACCGCGACGCTTTCAAAACGCTTATGGCCGCGCAGCGCGACCGAGCCAAGGCAGACGCTCGTGAAAAGAAACTTGGCGGCACCGACCTTTCGGTTTATAGCGAGTTTCGAGCCAAGGGCGTTACTAATTTCACCGGATACGAGACTCTTGAGACCGATGCGAAAGTGCTCGGACTAATTCATGAGGGCAAGACGACGTCAACTGTGGGCGTAGGTGAAATCGTTGAAATCATCTTGAATGAGACAAGCTTTTATGCAGAGTCTGGTGGTCAAGATAGCGACAACGGCTTGATCATTGGCGATGGTTTCGAACTCGAAGTGGTCGATGTGCAGAAACCAGTTAAGGGTCTGATTAGCCACAAAGTCTTGGTGCGCAAGGGCGAAGTGCACGTCGGTGCCAACGCTCAAACGAGAGTTGATGCCGACTGGCGTTTAGGAGCCTGTCAGGCGCACTCGGGAACCCACGTGGTGCACGCTGCGCTGCGAGAAGTTCTTGGGCCAACAGCTTTGCAGTCGGGTTCATATAATAAGCCTGGCTATTTGCGTCTTGACTATTCTTGGGCATCGGCGTTGAGCAACGAAACCAAGAGTGAAATTGAAGAGGTCAGCAACCTAGCCATTCGTGGTGACCTGGCAGTGAGCGCGCAGTATATGAGTGTCCCAGAAGCTAAATCTTGGGGAGCGGTAGCTCTGTTTGGTGAAACTTATGATGAAAGCGTGAGAGTCGTTCAAATTGGCGGCCCGTGGTCGCGCGAGTTGTGCGGTGGCACACACGTTTCGCGCTCATCGCAAATAGGTTTGGTTTCGCTAATGAGTGAGGCTTCAGTTGGTTCTGGTTCACGCCGTCTTGAGGCACTTGTTGGCATAGAAGCTTTTCGCTCACTGGCTGCCGAGCGCGCACTAGTGAGTCGACTAGCTGAAATCACAAAGGGCCCTCGTGAGCAGCTTGAGGATCGTTTGAATGCAACCATCGAAGAGCTTAGGGTCGCTCAACGCAAATTGGCTTCGTTGCAAAGTGCGTCGCTTGCCGAGCGCATTCCGGCAATTTTTAGTGATGCCATAACAGTTGGTGCCGTTAGGCTAGCGGCCACAAATCTTGGGCCAGTCGACTCAGTCGATGACCTTCGCCAAATCGCCTCGGGTCTTCGTGACCGTTTTGGCGAGACATCAGGTGTCGGTGCGGTTTTTGGTGAAGTCGCATCGAAACCTATGGTTGTCATCGCTTGCACTAAAGCCGCCCAGGCGCAAGGCGCAAAGGCAGGAATTTTGGTGCGCACCGTAAGCGCTATTTTGGGCGGTGGCGGTGGCGGCAAAGACGACCTCGCGCAAGGTGGCGGAACCGAAGTTTCTAAAATTGCCGAAGCAATCAAAGCGCTCGAAATAGCGTTGGCCTAATCTATGCGCCCAGGCCGCAGACTTGCAATTGATGTGGGCAAAGCTCGCATTGGCGTTGCTGTTTGTGATTATCACGGAATACTTGCCTCGGCAGTGGCTACCGTGCAGCGAGAAGCTGACCTGTTAGACACCGCGGTGCTAATAATTGAGACGATTAGTCGAAACGATATCGACATCGAGGCTGTTCTCGAAATTTATGTTGGTCTGCCAACAAATTTGCAAGGTGCAGATACTGAATCGACCAGAGACGCCCTCTTAGTTGCTGTTGCCTTGCAAAAGCAGCTAAAGCCTGAGGTTCGCATGATTGATGAACGGCTCACAACGGTGTCAGCCACAGCTGCACTTCGAAGCTCTGGAATCAACAGCAAAAAGGGTCGAGGCGTCATCGACCAGGTCGCCGCGACTCTAATCTTGGAACAGGCACTTGCATTTGAAAAGGCGCAGAACCAAAAGCCCGGCACGCCACTGAGCGATTTTGAAAGTAAAAATGACTGACTTAGAGACTAGACGCAACCGAAATGAAGCGCGGCTTAAGTTTCGCCGTCGCCGCATTGTGTTCTTGCTAGCAATCGCAGCAGTGTTGCTAGTCATTATTGGTGTTGTGAACCGCTCGGCCATTAAAGACTTTGTAGACAATATTGGCGGCAGTGACTATGCCGGTAACGGCCACGGATCAATCACTTTAGTCATTCATAGTGGCGAGAGCGGAACAGTCATCGCTCACGAGATGGTGAAGCTTGATATTGTCAAAAACTACACAAAACTGTATCGATTGATTCTCGAACGCAAACAAATTTTTTATGCCGGCACCTATCGGCTCAAGTTGCAAATGTCTGCGGATTCTGCCCTGACATTATTGGCAGACCCCAAGTCACTTCTCGTTAACAAGGTCGTTATCAAAGAAGGCCTGCGCATCGGTCAGGTTTTTTCAGCACTAAGCAACTCCACAGCATTGCCAAAATCTGATTTTGAGGCTTATCTGCACAAGCCGAGTTCATTGGGCGTTCCGTCAAGCGAAGTGAGCATTGAGGGTTGGTTGTTCCCAGCTACTTACAGTTTTGCTCCAAATCTTTCTGCAAAACAAATCTTGACTCAAATGGTCGATCGCATGAAGAGCGAGCTTGATACTTTCGGTGTATCCGCAGCTGATCGACACAAGGTGCTGACCTTAGCCTCGGTGATTCAAACCGAAGCGCGATTGGCTCCAGATTTTTATAAGGTCGCCAGAGTTTTTACAAATCGCATTAGGGTGGGCATGCCACTGCAGTCAGATGCGACGGTGAACTACGGCGTTGGCGGCACAAAGATCACAACAACAGACGCGGCTAGGGCCGACCAAAATGGCTACAACACCTATGTTCACGTTGGTTTGCCTATTGGGCCAATTGGAGCACCTGGCAATCGAGCTATCGACGCCGCACTGCACCCCGCTTCGGGCACCTGGCTTTATTTTTGCACGGTGAACCTCGTTACGGGTGAAACCGAGTTCAACACGACTATCGCTGGGCACAATCTAGCTGTGGCAAAATTTAGGTCTTGGCTAGCGGCTAACCCTGGCTGGAACGGTTGAAAATGAACACAAAAAACTACGCTGTGCTCGGGTCACCAATAAGTCACTCGAAATCACCGCTAATTCACAACGCGGCCTATCGAGTTCTTGGTCTTGACTGGAACTATGCTCGCCACGAAGTGGCTAAAGGCGCAGTTCGAAGCTTCATTGATGCCCTAGATGATTCATACCTGGGTTTTAGCCTGACCATGCCGCTAAAAGAAGAGGCAGTTCGCTTCGCTGACCAATTAGACCCGTTTGCAAAACTCACCGGCGCCGTGAACACTCTAGCCAAGACACAGGTCGCCGGCGGTGCAACCACATGGACCGGCTATAACACTGATGTTTTCGGAATCATTCAGGCTGTATCGCAGTCGCCAGCCTTTGCCGGCAAGTCGGTTGCATCTGAAATTAGGAACGCTCTGGTTATCGGTTCAGGCGCGACTGCGACTTCAGCTGTTGCAGCGATCAGTCGACTGGCGCCTGATGCAACAGTGTGGTTATGGGCTCGCAATAGTAAGACTCGAGCTCAACTTCAAGTTTTTGCGCAGCAACTAGGGCTAAAAACTAAAATCTGCAGAAACCTGCAAAGGCGCTGCGTTAGAGCTGACTTGGTGATATCAACCTTGCCGGCAAATGCGCTCGATGAGGTTGGGCAAAAACTCTATGACTCAAAGCGCTTTAAACCTAGGGGAGTGTTGCTCGATGTGGCCTACCAACCCTGGCCAAGCCAGATTGCTCGCGCTTGGATTCAAAACGATCAAAACGTCATCTCAGGCTTAGAGATGCTGATTTGGCAGGCTGTTGCCCAACTTAGAATCTTTGTCAACCAATCACCATACGAGCTTTTGGCCAATGAGGTTGCTGTGGTCGAGGCAATGCGACACGACGTAGAGGTCAGCACGAGCTAGCAGCCGCACTGGCAACAGTCACAAATAAAAGCGCTTTAGATAAGCTCCAAGAGCCATGCCTGCTTAGTCTGCAGGTTAGAATTGGCTACATGTTGCGTTGGATTACCGCCGGAGAATCACACGGCCCTGAACTTGTTGCCATAGTCGAAGGAATGCCTGCTGGCGTGCCTATCACCACAGTTGAGGTGCAAGACGCGTTGGCGCGCCGCCGTTTGGGTTATGGTCGCGGTGCCCGCATGAAATTTGAGCAAGATGAGGTCACCCTGAGTGGTGGCGTGCGTCACGGCCTGACACAGGGTGGCCCAGTAGCTATAGTCGTGGGCAACACCGAGTGGCCAAAATGGCAAGAGGTAATGTCGGCTGACCCGGTAGATTCAGCGGCCATTGGAGGCGCGCGCGGCGAAGCTCTAACTCGCCCTCGCCCTGGTCATGCAGACTTCACCGGAATGCAGAAATATGGTTTTCTTGATGCGCGGCCAGTTCTAGAGCGCGCCAGCGCTCGAGAGACCGCCGCACGCGTCGCATTGGGCGCTGTTGCCGCCAAGTTTCTAAATGCCCTTGGAATGCAGCTAGTCACTCACACTGTTGGCATCGGCCCGATAGAAGCGCCGCGAGACGGCAAGCTGCCTGTGCCAAGCGATCTTGAATATCTCGACAACGACCCTATGCGAGCACTTGATCCGCAGGTTTCGGCGGCTATGGTTGCAGAAGTTGATGACTGTCACAAGTCTGGAGACACTTTGGGTGGCGTCGTCGAAACTTTGGTTTACGGATGCCCTCCCGGCCTCGGAACCTACGTGCACTGGGATCGCCGACTTGACGCTCAACTCGCAGCAGCGTTGATGGGCATTCAAGCTATCAAGGGTGTTGAAGTTGGTGACGGCTTTGAAACTGCTCGCCGTCGTGGTTCAGTTGCTCATGACGAAATCGTTCGCGATGCAACAGGCGTGGTGAATCGCCTTACCGACCGCGCGGGCGGCATTGAGGGCGGCATGTCAAACGGCGAGATTCTGCGAGTGCGGGCAGCCATGAAGCCAATCTCGACCGTGCCAAAAGCTTTGCAAACCATTGATGTGGCTACCGGCGAAGCTGCTAAGGCTCACCACCAGCGCAGCGATGTCTGTGCTGTTCCTGCTGCTGGCATTGTTGCCGAAGCCATGGTAGCGCTTGTTGTTGCAAACTCAGTGCTAGAGAAATTCGGTGGCGACTCGCTTGCTGAAACCAAGCGAAACCTTGAGGCCTACCTTGCAAGCATTCCCGAAGTTTTGACTTCGTTCGACGGTCGCAACCAAGCCAGCTAGCCTGCAACCATGAATGAGGCTAATGAGGACCAAAGACAGCTCACCAAGCCGATTGTGCTGGTTGGGCCAATGGGCGTTGGCAAAACCACGGTAGGTAAAAAACTGGCTAAAGTGCTGCGAATGCCGTTCATTGACACTGACGCTTTAGTGGTAGCTGAGCATGGCGACATTGCCACTATTTTCGAAACTTCGGGTGAGGATGTTTTTCGAGACTTTGAAGAGCAAGCGGTTGAGACGGCCTTGCAAACCCTAGCGGTTATTTCAACAGGCGGGGGAGCCGTGCTCAGTGAATTGACGCAGCAGAGGCTAAAAGATGCAACGGTGATATATCTTTCAAGCGATGGTCGACACATGGGCGCCAGGTTGGCGAACAGTTCTAGGCCACTGATCAAAAATGGTCTTGAAGATTGGCGTCGCATTTATGAAAAACGCAAACCAACCTATCAAGCGGTTGCCGATTTCACAATTTTGATTTCTTCACTGAGCTTGTCTGCAACGGTTGCCAAGATCCGAGAGTTTTTAGGAGTTTAAATGGTCGAGTTCAATCGCATTACGGTGCAGGGCGTGGTTGATTACGACGTCATCATCGGTCGCAACCTGCTATCAGAAGTTGGTTCAGCGCTGTCTGCTGCACAGGTTGGCGGCCCGGTCAACAAAGTGCTCGTTATTCACCCGACTGCGCTTAGCAAAAGTGCTGAGGTTTTGCAGCAATCATTGAACGCTCTGGGTTTTGAAACTCTTTTGGCCGGGGTGCCAGACAGCGAAGACGCAAAACGTGTCGAGGTGGCGGCTTTTTGCTGGGGAGTAATGGGCAAGTCAGATTTTACTCGCAGTGACGCTGTCGTTGGCTTTGGTGGCGGGTCGACAACCGACCTGGCAGGTTTTGTTGCTGCCACTTGGCTTCGTGGTGTCAAATTTGTGCAGGTTCCAACCACGTTGTTGGGAATGGTTGATGCGGCTATCGGAGGCAAAACAGGAATCAACACTGCCGAAGGCAAGAATTTAGTCGGTGCTTTTTATGCGCCAAACGCAGTCATTTGCGACCTTGACACTCTTGTGACTTTGCCTAAAAACGAAATCATCGCTGGGCTTGGCGAGGTTGTTAAATATGGATTCATTGCCGATGAGCGAATTTTGCAAATAATCGAAGCAGCCCCTGAGGCAGCCAGTGACCCAACAGCACCCGAATTCGCTGAGCTGATTGCGCGGTCTGTGGCCATTAAAGCTCGCGTTGTCGGCAGCGACTTCAAAGAAGCCGGTCTGCGAGAGATTTTGAACTATGGCCACACCCTCGGTCACGCCATTGAGCACGCTGAACGTTACCAGTGGCGCCACGGTGCAGCTATCTCGATTGGCATGATGTTTGTGGCTGAACTTGCACGTTTGGCGGGGCGTCTGAGCGACGAAGTTGTTGATCGACATCGCAACATTTTGAACCTTTTGGGGCTGCCAACAAAATATGATGCCTCCAAGTGGGATGCGCTTTTGGCAACTATGCAGCGAGACAAGAAATCGCGTGCGGGTCAACTGCGTTTTGTGGTGCTTGACGACATCGAAAAACCGACGATCATGACAGCGCCTACCAGCGAGATGCTGTTCGCTGCTTATCAAGAGATTTGCGACTAACGAGATACCCTAGAACCTATGAGATCTGTACTAGTTCTAAACGGGCCTAATCTTGGTCGACTTGGTTCGCGCGAGCCTGACATCTATGGGTCAGTTTCATATGCTGACCTGGTTGAATTGCTTGATTCAACCGGTGCTGAACTCGGATTATCAGTAGAAACCCGTCAAACTGATAGCGAAGCCGAGCTGATTGGTTGGCTTCACGGCGCGGTTGACGCTGGCACTGACGTGGTGCTCAACCCAGCTGCATTCACCCATTATTCATATGCCCTACGCGACGCCGCCGCGATGCTAACTAAGGGTGGTTTGCGATTGATTGAGGTGCACCTGAGCAACCCGCACGCGCGCGAAGAGTTTCGCCACACATCGGTAATTTCTGGGGTAGCCACCGGCGTAATCGCGGGTTTTGGCGTGAACAGTTATGTATTGGCGCTTCGACAGCTGGCGAGCTAAACTTAAGGCAATAAGCATTCGGCCTTGAGCCGATTTTTTTATGTCAAACGAAACGATTGTGAATCAAAATGGCAACCAGTAACGATCTAAAAAACGGTCTAGTTCTAAACATTGAAGGCCAACTATGGACCGTAGTTGAATTTCAGCACGTAAAACCAGGCAAAGGTGCAGCGTTCGTTCGCAGCAAGCTCAAGAACATTTTGACTGGCAAGGTTGTCGACAAAACTTTTAACGCCGGTGTAAAAGTAGAAACTGCGAACGTTGATAAGCGTGAGATGCAGTACCTCTATCAAGACGGCGATGCATATGTGTTCATGGACCTCGAGAACTACGAGCAGGTTTCTTTGCCGGCTGTGGTGGTTGGCGATGCAACTGACTACATGCTTGAGAACCAAAACGCCATCGTAGCCATGAACGAGGGCAACCCGATCTATGTCGAGCTTCCGGCTTCGGTTGTGCTTCAAATCACCTACAGCGAACCAGGTCTTCAGGGTGACCGTTCTTCTGGCGGCACTAAGCCTGCGACACTCGAAACCGGATTGCAGATTCAGGTTCCGCTCTTTGTTGAGCAGGGAACTCGCGTAAAGGTTGACACCCGCACCGGTGACTACCTTGGTCGAGTAACCGACTAGTCTTGAGCGCCCGCACAAAGGCACGCAAAAGAGCCATTGACGCCATTTTTGCAGCCGATATTCGCAAAACCCCACCTCTGGAATTGCTCGACATGAGCAAAGAGCAGATGCAGGGTCATCAAAATCAAGACGAGATTTTCGCTTACGCTCAGATTCTGGTTGAAGGCGTGGTTGAGAAACACGGCGAAATCGACGACCAGATTGAAACTTTTTCACAGGGATGGTCGCTTGACCGCATGCCAGCACTCGACAAAGCTATTTTGCGGGTGGCCCTATGGGAGATTCTTTTCAACGACGAAGTTCCTGACCCCGTTGCTATCGACGAAGCTGTCGAAATCGCAAAAGAGTATTCAACCGATGACTCTGGCAGTTTCATAAACGGGCTGTTAGCAAGAATTTCAAGCACAAAATAGTTCTATCTTTGGCCTAATCTTCGGCTAAACTAATGACGAACATCCTTTAAATCGCGCACTGTGAGGCGCAGAAGGAGGTGGGCGTGGTCACACGCACCGTCTTGACTGGCGACGACATTGATCGTGCCATCACCCGCATCGCTCATGAAATTATTGAGTCGAATCACGGCACAGCTAACTTAGTTCTTTTGGGTGTACCCACCCGTGGCGTTGTTATCGCCAATCGCATCGCGCAAATCATTTCAAGAAACGACCCAACATTCTCAGCTGAGAGTGCAGTTGGTCGTCTCGACATCACAATGTATCGCGATGATTTGGCAACAAACCCCACGCGCGCTGTAACCGAGACTGTCGAGCCGCCACTTGGTATTGATAACCGAGTTGTCGTGCTGGTTGACGACGTGCTATTCAGCGGGCGAACTATTCGCGCAGCACTAGATGCCCTTAGCGACTTGGGCAGACCAAAAACTGTGCGACTTGCAGTGTTAGTTGATCGCGGGCACCGCGAACTGCCGATACGAGCTGATTTCGTAGGCAAAAATCTTCCTACCTCTCGTGATGAGCGCATCAAGGTTCAGCTGCTTGAAATAGACGGCGAAAATGCTGTGGTGATTGCAGCATGAGCAATCTGAGACATTTGCTTTCAGCCGCTGACCTATCGCGCGATGCTGCGATCAACCTTTTAGACCTTTCTGAGACCATGGCTAGCGTGAACGACCGCGAAATCAAGAAATTGCCTACACTTCGCGGCAAAACAGTGGTGAATCTCTTCTTTGAAGACTCAACTCGCACCCGAATCTCTTTCGAACTTGCCGCCAAGCGACTTTCGGCAGACGTCATAAACTTTTCGGCAAAAGGCTCTAGCGTCTCTAAGGGCGAGAGTCTAAAAGATACCGCGCAGACACTAGAGGCTATGGGTGCCGACGGAGTCGTGATTCGCCACGCGGCTAGCGGCGCTGCCTACACTTTGGCACACAGCGGTTGGATCAATGGCGCCATCGTGAATGCCGGCGATGGCACACACGAGCATCCCACTCAAGCTTTGTTAGATGCTTTCACGATTCGACGTCGCCTTCACGGTAGCGCCTCAACCGGCAAGGCACTCGATGGCGTCAAAGTAGCCATTGTTGGCGATGTGCTGCACTCGCGAGTGGCCCGATCAAACCTGCTTTTGTTGAACACGCTCGGCGCCGAAGTTCACCTGGTTGCACCACCGACACTGTTGCCGGCAGATTCATCTGGTTGGAACGCTCACATTCACTACGACCTAGACGCCATGTTGCACAGGGTTAAGCCAGACGCGGTGATGATGTTGCGGGTGCAACTTGAGCGCATGAGTGCAGCCTTTTTTGCCAGCGAACGCGAATATGCCCGGGTTTGGGGCTTTAACGCCGATCGCCTGGCCCTGCTCGGCTCAAAGTCACTGCTTATGCACCCAGGCCCGATGAACCGCGGTCTTGAAATTTCTTCGGCTGCCGCAGATTCACCTAACAGCACCGTGCTTGAGCAGGTTGCCAACGGAGTTTCAGTGCGAATGGCAGTGCTCTTCAACTTGCTCTCTGGCGAAAGGTCTATCGAGAATGTCTAAACTTCTGCTCAAAAACGTTTCACTACTAGGCGAGGCAGCAACCGATGTATTGATTGAGGGTCAGCACATCACTTCTATCGGCGCTGCAGCAGCCGAGGCGACCAGTGGCGCTCAGAGTGCCGAGACAATCGACGTGATTGATTGCACCGGTTTAGTAGTTGTGCCTGGCTTGGTAGATTTGCACACTCATCTTCGTGAGCCAGGTGCTGAGGCCAGTGAAACCGTTCTAACCGGCACCCGTTCGGCAGCTGCGGGCGGTTTTACGGCAGTTCACGCAATGGCAAACACTAGCCCAGTGGCTGACACTGCCGGTGTAGTTGAGCAGGTTTGGTCGCTGGGTTTGGCCGCCGGCTTTGCCGATGTTGCACCGGTTGGGGCGGTGACTGTTGGCCTCGAGGGCAAACAACTTGCTGAACTTGGCGCTATGGCGAGCTCACGTGCTCAAGTTCGAGTTTTTAGTGATGATGGCAAGTGCGTGAGTGACCCTTTGCTGATGCGCCGAGCTTTGGAATATGTCAAAGCGTTTGATGGAGTGGTGGCTCAGCACTCTCAAGAGCCGCGATTGACTGAAGGCGCTCAAATGAACGAGGGAATCGTTTCTGCAGAACTCGGCTTAGCTGGGTGGCCTGCAGTGGCCGAAGAATCGATTATTGCCCGCGATGTGCTACTGACAGAGCACGTTGGTTCGCGTTTGCATGTTTGTCACCTTTCAACTGCCGGTTCGGTCGCAATAATTCGTTGGGCGAAAGCTCGCGGAATAAATGTGACCGCCGAAGTAACACCGCACCACCTGTTGCTCACTGACGACCTCGCCCGCAGCTATGACGCTGTTTATAAAGTGAACCCGCCACTGCGCACCCAAGCTGACGTTTTAGCTCTTCGCGAGGCTTTGATCGACGGAACCATCGACATCATTGCCACCGACCATGCGCCGCACCCTGATGAATCGAAAGATTGCGAATGGGCCGCAGCGGCTTTTGGAATGTTGGGGCTAGAGATTGCCGCCTCAGTTGCTCACGATGTTCTGATCGCCAGTGGTGCTTCAAACTGGAACCGCTTTGCTGAGGTTTTGTCATATAACCCAGCCAAAATCGGTCGATTGACTCAGCAGGGTCAGCCGATCGAGGTCGGCTCGGTAGCGAACCTCACCCTGATTGACCCAACCAAGCGTCGAGATGCTATTTCAGTTGAGAGCAAAAGCAGCAACAACCCATATCTTGGTTTGACTGTTGGGGGCGAAGTTGTTCACACGATTTATCGCGGATACCCGACCAAACGCGACGGCCAGGTGGCTGTTCAAGGTCGAAACCTCGAAGTTTCAAATTCAGCAGTTCAAACGGCCGCGAAAGCTGGCAAATAATCATGGCCAAATTAGTAACAACGTTGTTGTTGGCCGCCATTTTTGCCGGCCTGATTTTGTTGGCTGCTAGCGCCTGGCGCCGCAGAAAGCAAGAGCAGGCTGTGCTGTTCAGTGCGCCAGCCGAAAATTTTGAAATGCCAACCGTTACTAGCGGTTTTGCGAAAGTTCAATATGTTGCAACGACAATCATGGGGGAGCCACTAAATCGCGTGACCGCTTATGGATTAGGGTTTCGCGGGCGAGCAACAATCACGGTCTCTGAGTTGGGGCTGCTGATTGAGCGCACTGGCGAACGCAGTTTAGCCATCGCTGCGCAGCAGGTGTCAGGTGCCGATTTCACGCAAGCCGTTATTGGGCGTGCAGTTGAAAAAGATGGTTTAGTCGCCATCAACTGGCTGCAAGACCAAATCTCACTCACTACAGTTTTGCGCTTCAACAGCGCCGCTGACCGCAACCGCATTTTGCAGGCCAGCTCAGTTTTATCTAGAAAGGCAATCTAATGACCAAAGCAATTTTGGTGCTCGAAGACGGCAAAATCTTCACTGGCAAACCCTACGGCAAAACCGGCGAAACTCTAGGTGAGCTAGTTTTTGCTACCGGCATGACCGGCTACCAAGAGACGCTTACTGACCCGTCATATGCTGGCCAGATTGTGGTTCAAACCGCACCGCACATCGGCAACACTGGCGTGAACTCAAGAGACGAAGAGTCAGACAAGATTTGGGTAGCCGGCTATGTTGTTCGCGATGCAAGCCGCGTGGTTTCAAACTTTAGAGCCGAGAAATCTCTCGACCAAGAGCTCGAAGATTTTAATGTCGTCGGCATTCGTGGTGTTGACACACGGGCGCTCACCCGACACTTGCGTTCAGCGGGGTCAATGCGTGCCGGAATTTTTAGTGGTGATGCTGCCGATGTCAGCACCGAACAGCTGTTGCTGAAAGTTCGCGCAGCGGTTGAAATGAAAGGTCTTTCGCTCAGCGACGTTGTAACGACGAGCGAACCTTATTCGGTGGCAGCCGAAGGCACTCGCGTTGGCAAAGTATCAATCGTTGACCTAGGCATCAAGCGCTCGACCATCGAACACATGGCAGCGCGAGGCCTCGAGGTTGAGGTGTTCCCCGCAAAGGTCGATGCAGCAACCTTGTTAGCCAGCAACCCTGACGCCGTATTCTTCTCAAACGGCCCCGGAGACCCAGCTGCAGCTGCTGGTCAAGTTGCGGTGCTTCGTGAAGTGCTGAGCAAAAAAGTGCCTTTCTTTGGCATCTGTTTTGGCAATCAACTGCTTGGTCGAGCTTTAGGTTTCGACACTTATAAACTCACTTTTGGTCACAGAGGAATCAACCAACCGGTGCTTGACCGCAAAACCGGCAAAGTTGAAGTCACCGCGCACAATCACGGCTTTGCCGTGGCAGTACCTGGCGGCGAAAACGGTGACGCCGTTGAGAGCCCGAGTGGTTTCGGCAAAGTTCGAGTAAGCCACATTTCGCTCAACGATAATTGCGTCGAGGGCCTTGAATGTCTCGACCTGCCAGCTTTCTCAGTGCAATACCACCCTGAGGCCGCAGCCGGCCCACACGATTCCAACTATCTTTTTGACCGCCTCGTTGAGGTAATCGAACTTTCGAAGAAGGGCAACAACTAATGCCAAAGCGCAGTGACATCAAATCGGTATTAGTGATCGGTTCAGGCCCAATCGTTATTGGTCAAGCGTGTGAGTTTGACTATTCAGGCACCCAGGCTTGTCGCGTTTTGCGCGAAGAGGGAATCCGCGTGATTTTGGTCAACTCAAACCCTGCCACCATCATGACTGACCCTGACTTTGCAGACGCAACCTATGTTGAGCCGATCACACCTGAGGTGATCGAGAGCATCATTATCAAAGAGAAGCCAGATGCGATTTTGCCAACCCTAGGTGGCCAGACTGCGCTTAACGCTGCCATGTCGCTGCATGAGATGGGCATTCTCGAGAAGTACAACGTTGAACTCATCGGCGCCAAAGTTGATGCCATCAAAAAAGGTGAAGATCGCCAAATTTTCAAGCAGCTAGTGCTTGATGCAGGCGCAGATGTTGCCAAGTCGGTCATTGCTCACACGATGGATGAACTTTTGCATGGCGCTGAAATATTGGGTTACCCAGTAGTTGTTCGGCCGTCTTTCACGATGGGTGGGTTGGGTTCAGGTTTTGCTTACAATGAGGCCGATCTTCGTCGCATCGGCGGCGCCGGCTTGCAAGCCAGCCCCACCACCGAAGTTCTGCTCGAAGAGTCGATTCTCGGCTGGAAAGAATATGAACTTGAGCTGATGCGTGACACCGCTGACAACACCGTGGTGGTTTGTAGCATCGAAAACGTTGACCCGGTAGGCGTTCACACCGGTGACTCAATCACCGTCGCACCAGCTTTGACCTTGACTGACCGCGAATTTCAGAACCTTCGCGACATTGGCATTCGCATTATTCGCGATGTGGGCGTCGACACTGGCGGATGCAACATTCAGTTTGCGGTTGACCCAAGCGATGGCCGCGTAATTGTGATCGAAATGAACCCGCGAGTTAGCCGTTCTTCGGCGCTGGCATCAAAGGCAACAGGTTTTCCGATTGCCAAAATCGCGGCCAAGCTCGCCATCGGCTACACGCTAGATGAGATTCCAAACGACATCACCAAGGTCACCCCGGCAAGCTTTGAGCCAACCCTCGACTACATAGTTGTGAAGGTTCCTCGTTTTGCTTTCGAAAAGTTCCCGGCGGCCGACACAACTTTGACCACGACTATGAAGTCAGTCGGTGAGGCCATGGCCATTGGTCGAAACTACAGCCAAGCTTTGCAGAAGGCACTGCGCAGCCTCGAGCGTCGCGGTTCATCGTTCCATTGGAACCACAACACCGCAACTGCCGCCGAACTGCTCGAAATAATCAAGGTGCCAACTGATGGCCGAATCGTCAATGTTCAGCAGGCTTTGGTTAAGGGAGCCACCCCCGCAGAGGTCTTCGAGGCAACCAAGATTGACCCGTGGTTCATCGACCAAATCGTTCTTATCAACGAGGTCGCGGCAGCGGTTCGCGCGGCTGAGCATCTCAGCGACGACATTTTGCTTGAGGCCAAAGAGCACGGATTCAGCGACGCACAGATCGCCGAGATTCGTGGCATAACCGAGGCTGAGGTGCGCACCATTCGTCACAGCAGAGGCCTTCGCCCGGTTTTCAAAACCGTTGACACCTGTGCTGGTGAGTTCGAAGCCGAAACTCCTTATCACTACAGCACCTATGAGCAAGAAACCGAAGTGCGCCCAAGCAACCGCAAAAAGGTTGTCATCTTGGGTTCAGGCCCTAACCGCATTGGTCAAGGCGTCGAGTTCGACTATTCCTGCGTTCATGCCTCATTTGCACTTAGCGACGCCGGCTATGAAACCATCATGATTAACTGCAACCCCGAGACCGTATCGACCGACTATGACACCTCAGACCGCCTTTATTTCGAGCCGCTAACTCTTGAAGATGTGCTTGAAGTGATTCACGCCGAATCGCAAAGCGGCGAGCTGGTTGGTGTGGTTGTTCAACTTGGCGGTCAGACGGCTCTTGGCCTTGCAAAAGGTTTAGAAGCTGCTGGCGTTGCCATCTTGGGCACCAGCCCAAGCGCAATCGACCTAGCCGAAGAACGCGGGTTGTTCAGCGCGATTCTTGATGCAGGCAACCTCTTGGCTCCCGCAAACGGCACCGCCTATGAGCTCTTTGAAGCAGGCGAAATCGCCGCACGCATCGGTTACCCGGTTTTGGTGCGCCCATCGTTCGTTCTAGGCGGTCGAGGCATGGAGATCGTCTATGACCAAGATTCACTCGCCGATTATTTTGACCGCATCGCCGACCAGGGAATCGTTGGCCCGGGGCATCCGTTGCTTATTGATCGCTTCTTAGACGACGCAATCGAGATCGACATCGACGCGCTGTTTGACGGCGAACAACTCTATGTCGGTGGTGTTATGGAGCACATTGAAGAGGCCGGCATTCATTCTGGCGACTCGAGTTGCACGCTGCCACC
>CAISOV010000008.1 GCA_903887175.1 uncultured Micrococcales bacterium | reverse complement strand
GCGCGGCCCGAACCTGTTATCTGCAGGTTCACTCTTGCTCGCAAGCCAAACGATGAGCTGAATCCAACCAACTAGCGGACTCAAAACAAACCACAAAGAATGCCCTGAGCGACCGATGTCGTGAAGTCGACGAATTGCCACACTCAGATTTGGCAACAAGAACGCCAGGGTGACCAAATTTGTGATCGGGCCGCTGTCGACAACAGCAAAAAGCCCATGTGATCCATGATCAAGATTCGTGGCTACGATGCTCACAAAAGTAAAAAACAAAGTGGCGTACCAAAAAGCCGACAGCGAAGCACGCCCCTCAAAGTTCACATAATTCGCAAAGAATGACTTGATGGCAGCGCGATAAGAAAGCCGACCAGTCTGTAGCGTCTTGCCTGAGTTGCCGTTAGTAGGTGCGCTGAAGGTAGGTTTCGATGAGCCACCCGCGCCTGCAGTTACTGGCGCGCCACATGCGGAACAGAAGGCGCCCTCAACAGCTTCGCCACAATTGACGCAATAAGTGTTTGCCATTTCATACCCCTTCAACGTCAGCTAACGCAATCACCTTAGCAAAGAAAAAACCCAGGCAGCCGGAGAATCCGTTTGCCTGGGTTTCTAAAAACGCTTGTGGTTAGCGAACCACGATAGCTAGCACATCGCGCGCTGAGAGAACAAGGAACTCTTCGCCGCCGAACTTAAGCTCGGTGCCGCCATACTTCGAGAAAATAACCTTGTCGCCAACAGCAACGTCTAGTGGCACGCGGTTGCCGTTGTCGTCGATGCGACCTGGGCCAACAGCAATAACTTCAGCCTCTTGTGGCTTCTCTTTGGCGGTGTCTGGAATTACCAAACCTGAAGCAGTAACCTGCTCAGCGGCAACCGGGCGAACAACGATTCGATCTTCTAGTGGCTTAATTGAAACCGACACAATGACCTCTTTTTATCAAAAATGGAGTAGACGCGTGTTTCGCGCCTGTGTTCAAGTGTAAAGCTTCGTTAGCACTCGGTCAAGGCGAGTGCTAACTCGGCGTAACATGAGCTTGCTCGGCTCGGCTCGCAGGCTCGGCCCGGCGGCTCGCAAGATATGCTTGAGCTGTGAACCGCGAAGACTTTATAGCCCTGCTGTCGCCCGAAGGGCAACAGCTGCTCGCGCGCGTTGACTATGACAGCAAAACTGACGTTGTAAAACTTGTGAGTCACCTGCGCGCCGAAGGGTTTGACTCGGCAATGGTGGCAACCGTTTTGACACAGGCAAAACTGCGCCGCCGCGCAGCGGCAAAGTTTGGTGAATTTGCCGGGCGAATGCTTTTCACCGAACCCGGCCTCGAGCAGGCAAGTCGACTTTCGGTTGCGGCGCTTCACGCGGGGCGTTTTAAAAATGCCGGGGCACAGAGCGTGGCCGACTTGGGTTGTGGAATTGGCACCGAGTCGCTCGCCTTCGCCAGCGTTGATCTTGATGTTAGAGCTTATGAGCTCGACGAAGTAACCGCAGCCGTGGCCACCTATAACCTAAACATTTTTGAAAACGCCAGGGTTGAACAAGCCGACATCACCACCTTGAAACTTGAGGCTTTTGACGGAATATTTTTTGACCCGGCCCGACGTGAATTATCTGGCGGCAAAGGCGAGCGTGCCATTCGCAAGTTTGACCCGGCTCAGTTTGCCCCAAACTTTGATTGGGTCACTGAACAGTGCAAACAGCACGTAGCTGATTCTGCAAAGCACTCAGCTGGCATCAAACTCGGCCCGGGTCACCCTCACGAAGCTATCGATGACTCGGCAGAAGCCCAATGGGTGTCGGTTAAGGGTGATCTTGTTGAGCTGGGGTTATGGTTTGGAGCAGCCGCTAGGCCAAACGTCAAACGTTCGGCGCTGCTGATTGATGGCGCTGGCAAACACCATGAAATCACCAGCGACTCAGCTGAGCGGCTTGATGCGCCTTATGGCGAACTCGGTGAGTTCATCTATGAACCAGACAACGCGATTATTCGGTCGCACCTTTTGGGGCAACTTGCAAACAGCCTTGACCTTCATATTTTTGCGAACGAGATTGCCTATTTGAGCAGTGGTGCGGCAGCAACATC
>CAISOV010000007.1 GCA_903887175.1 uncultured Micrococcales bacterium | reverse complement strand
GCATCGACTTTGACAACATCAAATATTTTGTGCGGTCTACTGAACGCCAAGCTAAGTCATGGGAAGAACTGCCAGACGACATCAAAAACACCTATGAGCGCCTGGGAATTCCAGAAGCTGAGCGTTCGAGGCTGGTCGCCGGCGTTGCCGCCCAATACGAGTCAGAAGTGGTTTACCACCAGATTCGCGAAGACCTTGAACAACAGGGCGTTATTTTTCTCGACACTGACACGGCGCTAAAAGAGCATCCTGAGATTTTTAAAGAATATTTTGGCACCGTGATTCCTGCGGGCGACAACAAGTTCGCCGCTTTGAACACTGCTGTTTGGTCGGGCGGCTCATTCGTTTATGTTCCAAAGGGCGTTCACGTCGAGATTCCATTGCAGGCCTACTTTCGAATCAACACCGAAAACATGGGCCAATTTGAGCGCACGCTCATCATCGCCGACGAAGACAGCTACGTTCACTACATCGAAGGTTGCACTGCGCCGATTTATGACTCAGACTCGCTGCACTCGGCGGTTGTTGAGATCATCGTTAAAAAAGGCGCACGCGTGCGATACACAACGATTCAAAACTGGTCAAACAACGTCTATAACCTTGTGACCAAGCGCGCAATCGCTCACGAAGGTGCAACCATGGAGTGGATCGATGGCAACATTGGCTCAAAAGTCACCATGAAGTATCCGGCAGTTATTTTGGCAGGCGAGCACGCTCGTGGCGAAACCTTATCGGTTGCTTTTGCCGGTGAAGGTCAGCACCAAGACGCTGGCGCAAAGATGATTCACCTGGCGCCTTACACCTCGTCTTCGATCATTTCGAAGTCGATTGCGCGCGGTGGCGGCCGCACTTCATACCGCGGCGAGATTCGCGTGGCTCCTGGCGCTCACCACTCGGCGAACACCGTGCGTTGCGATGCTCTCTTGGTTGACACCATTTCGCGAAGCGACACCTACCCGTCAGTAGACGTTCGCGAAGACGACGTCACATTGGGCCACGAGGCAACAGTTTCACGGGTCAGCGACGAACAACTCTTTTATTTGCAGTCGCGCGGCATGCCCGAAGACGAGGCAATGGCGATGATCGTTCGCGGATTCATCGAACCAATCGCCAAAGAGCTGCCTATGGAATATGCCCTAGAGCTCAACAAACTTATCGAAATGCAAATGGAAGGAGCGGTTGGCTAGTGGCCGAAGCAACACAAACCGCCCAGCACGGCAATAAGGCACATAGCCACGGCGGTTATGCCAATGCGGCCGAGGTTCCGCTACAAACCCGTTCCGAACGAATTCGTTCAACCAACGTTGCCGACTTTGCGCCGATTAGTGCACGCGAAGAACAGTGGCGTTATTTAAGTGCATCAAAACTAAATGGGCTCGACGCAGACACACTAGATGAGTTTGCAGCAGACATCACAGCGATACACCCAGAAAGCGTATCGACCGCTTGGGTGGGCGCTGAAAACGTTGCTTTTGGTGCCGCAGGAACCCCCGAAGATCGCACAAGTGCTGCTGGTTGGAGCTCGGCGGCGGCAGCCTATCTAGTGACTATTCCCTCAGATGTCACAGCAGATTGCGAAGTGCACCTGACTTTCACATCGCACGACCTAACACCGAGTGCATCGCACATCATTATTGATGCAAAACCGCACTCAAAGAGCATCGTCATCATCGATCACAAGGGTGATGCAACGCTTGCCGAAAACATTGAAATCATTGTTGGCGATGAAGCGAATCTAACCGTGGTCTCGATTCAAGATTGGAACGCCGGCTCG
>CAISOV010000006.1 GCA_903887175.1 uncultured Micrococcales bacterium | reverse complement strand
TTCTGCAATTGGCCAAAAGAGTAAAAATCGAATTAAAACAAAATAGAGTACCTACAGTGCTAGTGCAACCTGAGCCTTGAAACCGTCTAGACGGCCAACGTTGGTGGTTGCAGTTGCTGAGGTTAGACCTACAACAACGTCATAGCTCTGACCATCGGTGTAACCAATGGCAGTTGCGATTGCGTCAGCAGCTTTTGCGCCACCGTCAGCGTTGTCACCAGTGATGGTTAGAACGTCTGCGCTGGTGTCTGCAGTGTGAGTGTCGACGTTTGCAACAACGATGCCTGCTGCAATTGCCTTGTCTGATGATGCCTGAAGACCGGCTGGGTCAGTAGGAATCAAAACAAGACCGTCTGGCTTCTGTGAGATTACGTTGTCAACGATTGGAACTTCGGTTGCAACGTCGTAGTGTGATGGGTCGCCCTGCCAAACAAGCTTGACGTTTTCTTTTGCTGCCTCGTCAGTTGCGCCGACCTTCATGGCTTGGAAGAACGGGTCTGACTCTGCGCCCATTACGAATGCGATGGTGAGCTGCTTCTGGCCTTGAGCACAACCTGAAACGGTTAGGGACAAAGCCGCAACCGTGCCAAGAACTGCTAGTGAACGTAGTGTACGTTTCATTGTTTTTCTCCTAGTGTGTGGCTCTGCTTCATTGCGAGTGCCCGGTGTTCTGGTGCGCTTTACATGACGCATTGCTGGTTTTTGTGAGACTTGCGAGAACGCTCTCGCAAACCTTGATACAATCGTGGCAGACTTTTAGGTTAATCGGCAACTTTTTCGCATAACAGTTTTGTCACAGCAACTAACAATCGAGTAACGAGAATAGGCTTGTAACTATGGCTGAACCCAAATCAAGTCGCCCGACAATCGTCGATGTTGCCGAAAAGGCAGGCGTTTCTAGGGCTACCGCCTCACGTGCGCTCAGCAACTACGGCCGAATCAATCAAGAAACAGCCAAGCACGTGCGTGCGGTCGCTGAATCAATTGGCTACATATCAAACGAACTCGCTCGAGCCATGCGTGTCGGAAAAACCAAAACTCTCGGCCTCGTGGTCATCGCCGACTTCACGAACGCCTTTTTCGACCGCGCGACAAAATCGATCGTTGATGCTGCCCGCGCCCGAGGTTACCAAGTGCTAATCACGAACACCGATGAAGACATAGCAGTTGAGCGCAATGCAATTGAGACACTGATTGAGAAGCGCGTCGACGGAATGATTGTGGTGCCTTCGACAGCTGTAGTGCACGACCACCTAGAACCACGCCGCCTCGGTGAAACCCCAGTGGTTCTGATCGACCGCAGGCTAGACGGGCTGCGCATGACCTCGGTTACCACTGACGACTTCATTGGCACTGAAGAAGCGATGCGCCACGCAATATCTCTCGGTCATAAGCGCTTCGGATTCTTAGTTGCGACAGCAGGCGTAAAAGGCTCGACTAGTGAACGGCCCCCCGTTCTGATTTCAACCATTGAAGAGCGCGTCAACGGGTTCATGAACGCAGCCGTTGAAGCAGGAATCAAACCCCGTGCACAGAGTTGGGTTTATTGCCAAGATGACCCGACAATTTCAGAGGCTGCCGTGGCCAAAATGCTCGATCAGCCAAAAGCACCAACAATCATCATGGCTTCAAACAACGACATGGCTTTGGCCGTTCTCAAAGTCGCCGGCAACAGACAACTGACTCTGGGTCGAGACCTTTCACTTATAACTGTTGATGACTCGCAGTGGCTAGCGGCAATGTCGCCCGGCATCACGGTTGTGGCGCGACCAGTTGAACTCGTCGGGCAGATTGCCGTTGAAAAACTGATCGCCGAAATCGAACACCCTGGGCAGCCTACCGAGAAAATTGTTTTGCCAACTGAACTAATTGCTCGCGGCTCGGTGGCAAACTTAGTTTTGCGCCCCGAACTAGACCCTGAATACAAGGAGTAACCCGCATGATCTTGGTTATTGGTGAAGCACTAATCGACCTAATCGAAAACCGCTATCAAGCCGGTGCCTTCAACGCCATTGTTGGCGGGGCTAACGCGAACGTTTCAATCGCCTTGGCACGACGTGGCACCCCGCAGCAGTTTTTGGCCCGATTGAGCAACGACCGTTTTGGCAAAATAATTCGCGAACGGCTAGAGACCAATGGCGTTGGGCTGGACCATGCAGTTGAAGCAAGTGAACTAACCACGCTTGCGGTGGTTTCGATCGACTCACAGGGCGTGCCGAGCTATGCCTTTTATGTGAACGGCACCGCTGACTGGGGCTGGGTTCCGGCCGAACTTCCAACCGACGTTCAACTTGAAAACTTGCACGCAAAAGCAATTCAGTTCGGATGCCTCACCATGGCCATGGCACCCGGCAACGCAGTGATCGAAGATTGGGCGCGTGCCCACTTTAACCAGCAATCAGTGACCATCAGTCACGACATTAACATGCGGCCAGCTCTGGGCTTTGACCGCGAAACCGAACGAGTGCGGGTTGAACGGGTTAACGAAATTTCGCACGTTATCAAAGCCTCAGATGAAGACATCGAATGGCTTTACAACTTAGATTCAGCCGACCGGGGCACGGCCGGTCGCATCGATGAAATTGCACAGCAGTGGGTTGCTGGCACGAGTCGCATCGTTTTTGTCACGCGCGGCGGTTCAGGTGTTTCGGTTTATCGCGACGGTGGCGTGCGCTTTGACGTGCCTTCACGAAAGATCAACGTGGTCGACACTGTTGGCGCAGGTGACACTTTCTGCGCAAACCTGCTTGGCCAACTTTATGATGCCGATGCGCTTGGCACTGACCCGTTCGATCGTCTGGCCAACCTGAGCGACGCAACGCTTGCCGAGTTCGTGCGAATCGCAGGCGTGGCAGCATCTATAACTTGCGAGCGCGCCGGTTGCGAGCCGCCAACCATTGCTGACCTAAACGCTGTTTTAGGTGCAAACTAGTAGCTAAAGACAGGGGGCAGAAATGATTCAGCACGTTATTGAAGTTGGGCTAAGTGCCTCGCAGATTTCAAGCGCAATTTCGCTGAACGGCCAGTCTGACCCTTTAAAAATCATTCAAGACTGGTTGCCCTCTGCGGTCTCACTGCTAACTTTGAACCTGCTTTCGGCTGTTTTTGTGGCAAGAACGGCCGTGACTAAAAATCGTGACTGGTTCACTTTTTTTTGGCTTTCACTGATCGCAACTTCGCTGGTGATGGGAATCGTCGTAGCCACCTTGCCGCTGGCGGCAGAACACTCGGCTGACCACCGCAAGTGCCCGGCCTGCGCAGAATTCATCAAGCGTGAAGCCAACCTTTGCCGATACTGCGGCACAGCGAGTGATGCGTTGCCGTTGCGCAAAGTTGGGCGCCTCGCTGGCTTGCATCCGTTTTGGTGGATCGGAAGCTTCACCGTAGCCCTTGGACTGTTGGTCGAAATTCTTGCCGTCACAAAAATTTATGCCGAGTCTTGGTGGCTTGGCTTGGCGCTCTGCGTCGTAGGTGGAACAACCCTGTTTAGAGCCTCACGCCGCAAAATCTGAGGTCTATAGCGGCAAGACTTTGATTGTGCTCAAAGTTGGGTCTGCCACGAATGCGATTCGCACTCCACTGTCACGCGCCGCAAACAGTGCGTCAAGCGCTGCTTGGGTGATGCGTTCGCCAGTTGAAAGCACCGGAACCCCTGGCGGGTAAGGGCAAATCATTTCAGCGCAGACACGACCAACGGCTTGTGCAGCCGAAACGGTCTCGGTGGTCGAAAAGAATGCTTCGCGGGGCGAAACCACAACTTCGGGCTCGATTGAAAAGCTTGCTGAAATCGAAATCGGTCGAAGTTCACCGCGGTGCCGTTCAACCGAGTCGATGATTCGGTCAACCAGGTCGTTGATGCGCGCCGGTGTATCAGCAAACGTGATCATCGGAATAATCATGTCGCGATTTGCCATTTCAAGATCAATGTTTTGGGCTAAAAGTTCAGCTTCGACCTGATTGCCGTCAGCCCCCACTGTGCTGAGCAAAATAACAAGTTTGAGCGGGTCAATGTTCTCACCGTCGATAACGCCAATGCCGTGTTCCATCAGGCGGGCTCGACCACGCGCAGTTGCCTGAATGATCGGGTCGATGAGTTCTTCGCCATGGCGGGCCAGCAGGGCGCGGGCTGCGTCAATCGATGCCAGTATTCGACCTGACATTGAGGTTGTGATCGTGGCGTCAAACATTTTGTTGAACCTGTCGAGGTCGACAAATTCGTCGCGCACAAGCACAAATGAGGCTTGCGAATAACTAGGCAAAGTTTTGTGTGCCGAGGTTACAACGATGTCGGCGCCCTGTTTTAGCGGGTGCTCAGGCAGTTCTGGGTGAAACCCAAAGTGCGCAGCCCAGGCTGCGTCGACCACCAAAGGAATTCCGTAGCTGTGGGTTAGCAGAGCCAGTGCCGGAACATTCGACATGGTGCCAACATATGAAGGCTCGCCAATCAGAACGGCTTTTGCATCTGGGTGCGCCTGCAATGCTTTTTCGAGCGTTTCAACTGGCAGGTGCGACGGCAACCCGGTCAGGGGGTCAATTTCGGGTCGCACCCAAATCGGAATCGCGCCCGCATAGACCAAACCAACGAGCACTGACTTGTGCAGGGTTCGCGAGACAATAACTTTGTCGCCGTGCCCTGCAACAGCCATGACGGCAGCGTGGTTTGAGCCCGATGAACCATTCACGCCAAAGCGGCACAGCGAAGCTCCCCAGAGGGCGGCGGCCAAAGCTTCAGCTTCAAGAATCAAACTTGGCGAAATTCGGTGCGGATGATTGCCAGGTAATACAGGAATATCACCATCAACGATGGCGCCAGTTAGGTCTGTGCGGCCTTTGTGGCCGGGAATTTGGAACGGCGACCTGTCGGTCTCCATGTCACGAATCCACGCGTCTAATAGCGGGGCTGAACTTCTTAGACCCATTGGGTCTTTAGTGTCGAGCAGTGTTGCTGCGCCAAACGCGTGTTGTGACAATATCCCACCTATCGGTTAGTGAATAAAAGCATAAGTTTTGAAGCTAAATAAGAAGTAAACAAATCGATGCAAAAGGGACCAAACCCATTCAGGTTTGGTCCCTTCGCCTAAAACTTTTTAGAGACTAGAACTCAACCTTGGTGACGTTGGTGTCAAGCAAGATGCCAGGACCAAATGTGGTTGCGATTGCACCCTTGATTAGGTAACGGCCTTTTGAGCTCGAAGGCTTTAGACGCATGATTTCGTCAAGAGCAACAGCAAGGTTCTCGCCGAGCTGCTCTTTGGTGAATGACGCCTTGCCGATGATGAGGTGCAGGTTAGCCTGCTTGTCAACACGAAAGTCGATCTTGCCGCCCTTGATGTCGGTAACAGCTTTTGCTACGTCAGGGGTTACGGTGCCGGTCTTAGGGTTTGGCATCAAGTTGCGTGGGCCTAGAACCTTGCCCAGGCGGCCAACCTTGCCCATAAGCTCTGGGGTTGAAACTGCTGAGTCAAAGTCAACCCAGCCAGCTGCGACCTTCTCGATTAGCTCGTCGCCGCCAACTTCGTCAGCGCCAGCTTCGCGGGCTGCATCAGCGGCTGCACCGGTAGCGAAAACGATGACGCGAGCGGTCTTGCCAGTGCCGTGGGGCAGCGAAACGGTGCCACGAATCATCTGGTCAGCTTTGCGAGGGTCAACACCTAGCTTGAAAGCAACCTCAATGGTTGAGTCAAACTTTGAAGAGCCGGTCTCGCGAACGAGGGTTACGGCTTCGGCTGGGGTGTAAAGCTTGCCAACCTGGATTTTTTCTGCTGCGGCTAGATAAGCCTTTGAGCGCTTTGCCATTCTGTTGTTCCTTTTCTATTGAATAGTTAGGTCAGCGTTCGCTGACCCGGTCACAGTTGTGGTCTGCGGGTCGCGCGCGACCCTCCCACTCGTGTTCTTTTGTTCTTTAGGCCTCTACGGTGATTCCCATTGAACGTGCGGTGCCGGCGATGATCTTGGCTGCTGCCTCGACATCGTTGGCGTTTAGGTCTGCCATCTTGACAGTGGCAATCGACAAGACCTGGTCGCGGGTTAGCTTGGCTACCTTCACGGTGTGAGGAGTAGCTGAGCCCTTTGCAACACCAGCGGCTTTTTTGATTAGCTCAGCAGCTGGTGGAGTCTTGAGAATGAAGGTGAACGTGCGGTCTTCGTAGACAGTGATTTCTACTGGAACAACGTTGCCCTTCTGGTCTGCAGTTGCGTTGTTGTACGCGGTGCAGAATTCCATGATGTTTACACCGTGCTGACCTAGAGCAGGACCAATCGGTGGTGCCGGGTTAGCAGCGCCAGCTTTGATCTGCAGCTTGATCAGGCCGGTGACCTTTTTCTTCTTTGCAGGTGCCATTTGTTTTTTCCTTTTTTATGGTTTCAATAAGCCTTTGAGAGTTAGCGAGCTGTTAAAGCGCGCCTACCTGCTCAAAGCCAAGTTCTACTGGAGTTTCGCGCTCGAATAGCGAGACCAGAACGGTGAGCTTGCCGCTTTCTGGCTTGATTTCAGAAATCGTGCCTGGCAAGCCAGCGAACGAACCGTCTTTGATCATGATGCTTTCGCCAACCTTGAAGTCAATGTTGATTGGCACAGCCTTTGACTTGCCCTTGACATTGACAAAGCCCTTGCCAGCTTTAGCTTCGGCTTCTTCAGGCAGCACGAAGATTGGCTTGAGCATGTTGAAAGCCTCGTCTGGGCGCAGCGGGGTTGGCAGCTGCGAGTTGCCGACAAAACCGGTAACTGCAGGCGTGTAACGCACTAGCTGCCATGATTCTTCGTTTAGGTCCATGCGCACCAAAACGTAGCCCGGAATGCGAACTTTTGACACAAGTTTGCGCTGACCATTTTTGACTTCGACGAATTCTTCCATCGGAACCTCGATCTGATAGACCAAGTCGCCACCTTCAATGGTGAGCTTGCGGTTCTCGATGTTTTGCTTAACGCGCTTCTCATAACCGGCGTAGCTGTGAATTACATACCACTTGCCAGGCTGGCGGCGAAGGTCGGCGCGAAACTCGCGATAAGGGTCTGCTTCTGCCTCAGTCTCATCTTCAACAGCAACATCAGCGCCGCCCTCTGAAACCTCGGCGTCAACTTCTGCTGCGTCGGCAGCAACGTCGGCAATTGCAACCTCAAGTTCTAGGTCTTGTTCAAGCTCGGCGGCTGCGTCTAGCGCAAGGTCGGCAAAGTCAGCGTCGGCTTCGGCGATTAGCGCCTCTGCCTCGGTGTCTTCAACCTTTGCTAGGTCGTCTAGTTCACTCACTTGGTATTCCTATCGTTGAAAAATCTAAAAACTGCATGTTGCCCTTTAGTTGGGCGGCCCGATTATTTGCTTGGTGTAAAAGACCACGAGACCAAGTTGAAGAAACCAAGGTCGAGCAAGAACACGACTGCGATCACAACGGTCACGAAGCCCAGCACTACGCCGGTGTAGTTCAAAAGTTCTTTGTTGGTTGGGCGGGTAACTTTCTTAAGTTCAGCCACAACCTGCTTAAAGAACAAAACGACGCGACCGCTCGGGCTACGACGCGACGCACGGTCGCTCTTAGCTTTTTCTACGAGGTCTTCTGAGGCTTCGTAAGGCGAGTCGGACATATTTTCTTCTTTCAGCTTTGTATTGCTTGCAGGGCGGACAGGACTCGAACCTGCAACCTGCGGTTTTGGAGACCGCTGCTCTACCAATTGAGCCACCACCCTAAGGTGTGCAGTAACAACTGTGATTAGCCTTTTGGCAGTTCTGGCGAAGGCACACTTCTAGATTGAATCTTTAGAGTGATTAATTTGCCAGACTAGGCTTCAAGCAGTTGTCAACTACCTCATAGAATCCTACGCCTTTTGGGGCAGAAAAGCAAAGTAGTTTCTTGATTGCAGGGGCCTTTGGGGGCAGCTTGAAGGGTAGGCTTAAAGGCGTGACTGAATCGCGTATTTCTAAAAGAATTGCCGCCATCGCCGAGTCGGCGACCCTAAAAGTTGATGCCAAAGCCAAAGCGCTGCAGGCTCAAGGTCGCCCGGTTATTAGCTATGCGGCAGGTGAACCCGATTTTGCAACCCCGGCTCACATCGTTGAAGCCGCAGTGGTTGCTGCCCGCGACCCCAAGAACCACCGCTATACCCCGGCTGTAGGTTTGCCTGAGCTTCGTGAAGCCATCGCACACAAAACTCTCACCGACAGCGGCACCTCAGTTTCGGCAGCCCAAGTCATCGTCACCAATGGTGGCAAGCAGGCTGTTTATCAGGCCTTTGCAACAATCGTTGACGAGGGCGATGAAGTGCTTTTGCCTTCACCTTTTTGGACAACCTACCCTGAAGCCATCGCACTTGCCGGCGGCAAGACTGTCGAAGTTTTCGCCGGCGCCGACCAGGGCTATAAAGTAACTGTCGACCAACTTGAAGCCGCCCGAACTTCAAAAACTAAAGCCATGCTCTTTTGTTCACCCTCAAACCCAACCGGTGCTGTCTATTCGCGCGAAGAGGTTGAGGCCATCGGCCGCTGGGCTCTTGAGGCTGGCATTTGGGTGATCAGTGATGAGATTTATCAAAATCTGGTTTATGACGGGCTAAAGGCCTTCTCAATCACCGAAGTGGTGCCCGAACTTATCGACAGAACAATCTTGGTTAACGGCGTGGCCAAAAGCTATGCGATGACCGGTTGGAGGCTTGGATGGATGGTCGGCCCAGCTGATGTCATCAAAGCTGCTGGCAACTTGCAAAGCCACCTAACTTCAAACGTGTCAAACGTGTCGCAGCGTGCAGCTATCGCTGCGCTAACCGGCCCGCAAGACGAAGTTTTGGCCATGCGCGAGTCATTTGATCGTCGTCGCAAGTTGGCAGTTGCCGAGCTGAACAAGATTTCGGGCTGGGTTGCTCCAATGCCTGAGGGGGCGTTCTATGTTTACAGTGACGTGCGCGGGCTTCTTGGCCGTGACTGGGGTGGCAAAACCATCAACACCTCGCTTGAGCTTTGCGATTACATTTTAGATGCCGCCGAAGTTGCGCTGGTGCCCGGCGAGGCCTTTGGCCCTTCGGGTTATGTGCGCATGAGCTACGCGCTAGGCGATGACGCAATTCTTGAGGGCATCGGTCGCCTGCAAAAACTTTTTGCCTAAAAAGTTTTAAAACCGATCAGGTTTGGCTCTGGCACAAGGTTGATGCCAAAAGTGTTTGACACTCGTTGCTGCACGAAACTTGCCAGTTCAAAAACGTCATTTGCACTCGCCGAACCACGATTAGTGATTGCCAACGTGTGCTTTTGACTGATCGCCGCACCAGAACCAGGCAACGCAAAACCTTTGCCTATGCCAGCTTGCTCAATCAACCAAGCGGCGCTCAACTTTACGGTTAGGCCATCGTCCTCAGCGCTTTGCCACCTGGGAGCCTCATCTGGCAGAGTTCGCACAAACTTGTCGCTAACGATTGGGTTGGTGAAAAAAGAACCGCATCCGTGTGAATTGAGGTCTTCTCGGCTATAAACCATGCCCTTACTTTCACGAAGTTTCAAAACCTGTTCACGAATCGCACCGACCGCAGCTTGCTCGCCCACGGCCATGCCTAGCGCAGCAGCCAACTGGCCAGAGTTGATTGGCTCGCTCAAACCCCCGAGGTCAAGCAGCTCGAATTCAACCCAAGTGATAATGCCCGACTTATTTGCTTTAGCGGCGCCACCTGGTTTAAAAATGCTGTCACGATAACCAAAACCCAAGTCAGATTTTTCAAGAATCTGCAACTGGCCGGTTTCGTAATCAAGAAACTCAAGACACACCAAAACATCAACCAGCTCGCGACCATAAGCCCCAATGTTTTGTATCGGGCCAGCGCCAACCAGGCCTGGAATACCGCTCATCGCCTCCAAACCAGCCAAGCCGTCGCGCACTGTTGTTTCAACCAGGTGATCCCAGTTTTCACCAGCCTGCACCGTCAAAAAGCGTTTATTGCCTTCAACGCGCGTTTCGATGCCTTTAGTGGCAACCTGAATTACATTTAGGCCGCTCAAGTCATCGGCCGCCACAATGTTGCTGCCGCCCCCAAGCACGAGCCAGTCGTCGCCGGTGCCCCAAAGTTCAAGCGCAACGGCCACCAATTCTTCGCGGGTTCGCGCGACCACTAAAGAATCAGGCGCGCCGCCAACACCCATGGTGGTGAGTTTAGCTAGCGGTGAGGTGGCGATGAGGGGCATCCTTTGAGATTTGATTAAAGCCGAACCACTGCTTGGGCTTTGCCCAAAACTTTGGCGTCTTCAAAAACAGCTTCGAGGTCAATTCGCACGGTGTTTGCTTCGGCGTCGATCGCGCCAATTGTTCCGGTCACAATCAGCACGGCGCCATCTGTTGGGTGCACAACAACTGGCTTAGTGAATCGCACCTGGTAGTCGATCACGCGGCCGGCATCGCCCACCCAGTCAACAGCAACCTGCACTGCTGCCCCCATGGTCAACATGCCGTGAGCAAGCACCCCTGGCAGGCCAACGGCAGCGGCGACGTCATCGCGATAGTGAATCTGATTGAAGTCACCTGAGGCGCCGGCATAGCGAACCAGGCTGTCTCTGGTTAGCAAAAACTCAGTTGCGCCTATGACCTGACCTACCTCAAGTTCAATAAGTTTTGGCAGTGTGTGCATAGTCATCATTCGCCTCCTCTAACAACCAGAGTCGAAATCGCAGTGCAAACTAGCTCACCGGTTTCGTCAAAAATTTGGGTTTCAAAAGTAACCATCGAGTGTGCGCCAAGCGTCTTGACGCTCGCCACTGTCAGCTCGCTGGTGAGTTCATCGCCGGCCACAATCGGGCGAACGTGCACAAAACGTTGATCGCCGTGAACCACGCGGCTAAAGTCGATGTCGGCTTCAGGGTCGGCTAGCACGGTGGCTAAGCTGCGCTCTTGCACGACTACCGCAAAGGTGGGCGGTGCCACCAGATCTGCATAGCCTGCGGTCTGCGCTGCGAACACGTCAAAGCTAACCGGGCTGGTTGATTTGACCGCGTGAGCGAATTCGCGAATCTTTTCACGCCCCACTGAATAGGTTGCGGTGCGGGAATACTTTTTGCCTTGCACGTTTATGTTTACCACCCGTCTAGTTTTACGCATGTTTGATGTTTCAACAAACAGGCTGAAGAGCTTTTTGTGCACTGGTTGACCGACATTGATTTTTTATGGATGCTGCCCTTCTAGCCTCGAGTCAATCAACGCAACCTATAGTTGCTCAACACAAGGAGTCACATGAAACTCGTTCCACGACGATTTGCCCTAAGAACCGCCGCTGCTCTGGCGTTAGCAACGTTGGCGGTTGGGGCCCTCGCCTCAGGTTCAGCATCGGCTGTTGCGTCGAACCAGACCCGCACCTATCGCAACGTTGCAGCCTGCTCGAACCCTCATCAGCTCAGCTGGGCAACCTGCTTTGCCCTGCGCAGGCAAACGGTTTTGAGCGGTCGGGCTGTGGGCTTTGGCCTAAAAACCAGATTTGATTCACTTCAGGTGAATGGCACTGCCGGGTTCGGAGCCACTGCCCTGCGCAAGGCCTATGGCATTCGCGCGCAGGGTTCGCGAGCCAACGTGATTGCCATCATCGATGCCACACACTCTGCCAGCGCCTTCGACGATGTTTCAGAGTATCGAAAAACATTCGGTTTGCCGCAACTCACAAACTGCACCCTGCGAGCCGCTGCCAAACAGGGGCTGCCAAGTGGCAAAAATTCTTGCTTCATTCAACTCGACCAAAACGGTCTTGCAGCCACCGGCTCAACCACTCAGAACGGCGGATGGGCCCAAGAAACAGCATTAGATCTAGAAATGGCTTCAGCGGCCTGCCCAAAATGCAGCCTGCTCTTGGTCGAAGGTTCGACAGCTAGTTTCGAATCACTCACGAGCGCCGTCACCATTGCTACAGATTTCGTCGGGGTTAGGTCAATCAGCAACAGTTATGGCGGCAGCGATGTCGCGCCAGAAAGTTTCGGCGCCTATGCAATAGCGGCAGCCAACGGAATCGCCGTTACTGCAAGTAGCGGTGACTCTGGGTTTGGCGTCGAAGCGCCAGCGTCATTTGACGGTGTAGTAGCGGTGGGCGGCACAAGTCTAAAAGTTGATGCTTCGGGTGCTTGGCTTGATGAAACTGTTTGGGCGGGGTCGGGCAGCGGCTGTTCGAATCTGAACTCAAAACCCACCTGGCAAGCATATGCAAACACCGCCTGCGCCGGCAAAGTCACGGCTGACGTTTCAGCCGTAGCCGACCCCGCAACGGGAGTCTCGGTTTATTTCAACGGTGGCTGGTATGTCTTTGGTGGCACTTCAGCTTCAGCGCCGCTAATCGCAGGGCTTTATGCGCTGAAAAATGATTTTGGCGCGAGCGCCGGCGACTACACAGCAGCCAACAGCATTAGCCTGCACGACATCACTGTGGGCACAAATGCAATTTCGGCAGCTGCCAAGCGAGCCTGCCGAGTTGCGATTTGGTGCAATGCGGCACCGGGGTTCGATGGGCCATCGGGTTTTGGCACACCATTCGGCACAGACGCCTTCTAGGTTAAATGAAACGGCCCCCGATCGCTCGGGGGCCGTTCCTAGTTTTGCTCTGTTACTTGACGAACACAGGAGCGGTGCGCATTGAGTGCGCGCTGCTGCCTACGCCATAAGTCAACGCGTGAGCCCAGAAGCGGTACTTAGCACCCTTCTTTAGGCCACGAACGTTGCAGTAACTTGCAAGTGTGGTTCCAACTTTGCTCTTGCCGATGGTGCATGAAATGCCAGGCTTTACAGAAACGCCTCGGCCGTTCAATGCGTCGATAACAATCGCGGTTGGAGTGGTGCCTGCACCAGCTGTTGCCCAAACTCGAACAATGCCGCCACCAATTGCCTTGGTGCTTAGCTTGACGTCGTTGCTAGGCATTTCGCTGATCTGGCTGTCTGAAATGACGTTTGAGCCAGCAAGAGCCCAAACTTCAGTAGCGCCAGATGGAACAACACGGTTACCAGTTAGCTGACGGAAGAATCCGCCGGTGCAGTCAGCCATTGCGTCAACACATGACCATGGGTCAAGGTTCTTCTGCACTGAAGACGCAGTAGCAGCAGCGAACGGCTGGTACTTGCGAACTACGAAGCTGATTGCGCTGGTGTCGGTGATGCTTGGGTTGTAGTGAATCACTGCAGTTGAACCAAAAGCGTCTTGGCCAGTGAAGCGAACACGAGTCGAGCCGCCCGCACCTGTTCCGAATGCTGCAATCTCCCAGCCGCCACGGAGTGACGAGTAAGGGCGGTTGTAGTGAACGGTGATGGTGCTTGGAGCAACCTGAGTACAGCTGATCGGGTGAGTCACAACTGGCGATTCGCCGGTGCGGTCTACTGCATAACCAGTAGCGTCACACCAAACTTCAACGTTGTTGTTCGATAGGTCCCAAACCTGGTTGTTGTCACCAGTTGGCTTGACAGCAGTTGCCCAGTCTTGGGTGTCGCGAATCAACCAGCCGTTTAGCGAGTTGTCAGGGCGGCTGTTCGTGGTGTAGTCGTAGCTAGCAACCGAAGCTGTTTCGCCATCAGCAACAAATGGAATTGTTGTTTCTGCACTGGTGTGGTCGCCTAGGTCCCAGGTGTAGATGTTCCAGCCATTTGTAACATCAGTGCCTGCGTTTACGTGAACAGTCACGTGGAAGGTCTCTGAAGGTGCAGTGGTTGAACAGCTTGGGGTGCTAGCAGTAACGTCACACCAGACTTCGCCGTTGTAGGCCGAAATCGGAACAGTCATGTCGTTTGCGCCAGTGATCTTGTTTGCATCGAAGGTGCGGCCGTCGGTGATGTAGAAGCGAACAGCGCTAACCGATGGGTCAGTGAACTTGAACTTCGAGATTGCACCGTAGCGGTCTTCAGTTGCGAAGGTTGGGGCGAACAAAACATCAGTGTTGTTAGTCACGTGGTTGTCCCACACAACATAGTTGTGTGTCGCGTCAAGTGGCTGGTTGATGTGAATGGTGACGTGGGTGACAGGGTCTGGAGCGTGGTCTTGGCAACCAAGCGCTGAAGTGTCAACAACTTCACACCAGATTTCAGCTACACCGTTTTCGTTGAAAACAGCTGCTTGGTCTAGGCTACCGGTCTCTTTAAACGACCAGCCAGCGTCACCACGAACGATGATTCCAGCTTGGTTTGGAGTCTTGTCAGCAGCGCCGTTCAGTGCTGCTGCCGGTGCTGTGCCACCTGATACGCCATCTTGCACGAGCTTGAAGCTAGCGTATGAACCTAGGTCGTCTGAATAGGTGAAGCCAGGGTTGACCTCTGGGCTACCGTGGTCGCCACCCCAAGTCCAGATGTTCCATGCGCCAATGTCAGCAAGCTGCTTGTTGACGTGAACACGAACCTCGAAGGTTGGTGCCGGAGCAGTTTTGGTACAGCTGTGGGTCGAGATGGTGCACCAGTACTCGTTGACGGCACCGTCAACTACGTCAGTGAAGTCACCGTTGTTGTTGTCACCGAAAGGCTTGGTGGCAGTGCCCCAGTCTTCGGTTGTGCGAGGGAACCCGTGAATTGCACCGATTGGGTCTGACTGAGTGACGTCGAACTGAGTGTAGACACCATAGCCATCTTCTTGGTCAAAGTTAGGAGAGGTTGCTGCGTCTGATGGAGCACCAGTCGCACCCCACCACCAAAGGTTCCAGCCCTGCGCCTGCGGCGCGATCTGGTCGACGTGAATCTTGAAAGTTGTGGTTGTGTCGGCTGCCTGTGCTGATGCGTTACCAGTCAAGCCAGCCAAGCCGAGTGATGCAACAGCTAGTAGGGTACCTAGCTTGGCAACACGGTGCTTAGTGTTGAACATTTGTCCTCCGTTGGAATAGATGAACCTAACGGAATGAAACGAACATTCCGCAAGCAATTACAAACCTACTTATTGCGGGGGTATGAAAAGTAGGGTTAATGCCAGAAAATAAGACACGGTTTGGTAACGGTTAAATGCGCGTTTTTTCGCAAGCGTTTACACGCCCGCAATGTCGGGACTTTCGATTTTTTGGTCATTTTTGAAAAAACTGTAGTTTGCGTGAAACAAAGAAAGCAAGCGTCTTTCACGAGCTCAAATGAAGCCGCAAATCAACCACAAAATGATGAAGCGGCCCGCTTAAAAAAGAAAGCCCAGCTTCGATCGAAATCGATGCTGGGCCGACAAATTCGAGACATAAACCCGAAAATACTTTGTAGCGGAGGCGGGAATCGAACCCGCGACACCACGATTATGAGCCGTGTGCTCTAACCAACTGAGCTACCCCGCCGCATTTGCCTCAAACCCGGCAAATGTGCCCAGGTCAGAGGTTTTAGCAGCTTGGTTGACCGAATCGCATTGGCCTACCAGAGCCCCGAGACAGGATTGAACTGTCGACCCCTTCCTTACCATGGAAGTGCTCTACCACTGAGCTATCGGGGCGTTTTCGCGACTGTTATGAAAACAGCAACCTGAAAACTTTAGCACTAATGCTTTGCGGCTGGCAAACGCCAAACGCTAAAGCTCAGCTTGCCAGCTGAAAGGTGTGCGCTTTTTTTGCCCACGGTCAAAACGGCATCGCCATAGACCTGTTCGGCCGCTGCCAAACCAGAAACCGAGTCAGCGCTCAACTTGAGGTCTTTGATTTTTCCACGCGTTGCCAGAATTAAAAGCGTCTGCTTTTTGTGCTCGCGAACATAAACGATTGCCTCGTCTTTAGCAGCTAACCAGCGCATGCTGCCATCAACGAGTGCTGGGTTTTCACGGCGAAGCCTTGCCAGGTTGGCATAAACCTCAATCATTGACCGATCGCTGGGGCGTTCGTCGTTCCAAGGCAGCGGAGTGCGAGAGTTTTCGCCGTTCCAGCCGTCAAGCCCAAATTCGTCGCCCGCCCAAATTACTGGGATTCCCGGGACCGTGAACTGCAACCCGGCTGCAACTCGCTGTGCGCCATCAATAGCAAAAGTCTTGAAACGAGGAATATCGTGAGTGTCGAGCGGGTTCATGTTGTTCAAACGCACGTGCCAAGGGAACCCTGCGATAAACATGTTGTAGCTCGCTACAAGGTCGCGGCCGGTTCCGAGCATTTTGCCGTCAGGGCCCATGAAGCCGGGCTGCGAGTGATCTTTGCCGTTACCTTTTGATTTTGCGTTGTGAAACCAGCGCCAGACCGGCTTGGTGAAGTTTGAATAGGTCATGGCGCCCTGCCAGCCGTCGCCCTGAACCTCATAGGCCGCATCGCCGGTGTATTCACCAAGCATCACCGTGTCTGGGTTTACTGAAACCATGGTCTTGCGCACGATCTGCGCAACTTCGGCATACATGTCTTCTTCGCGAATGCGGCCAGTCATGTTTGCAACGTCAATGCGCCATCCGTCAAAACCAAACGGCGACTTGAGCCATTTGGCAACCACGGAGGTTTTGCCTTCGATAAACCGTTTGCGCAACTCGGCAGACTTGTAGTTGAACTTGGGCAAAGATTTAACACCGAACCATGAGTCGTATTCTTTATTGCCTTTGCCAAAGTAATAAAAGTCGGTCTCTGGTGCCTTCGGGTTGTTGTGGGCTGCCATAAACCACTCGTGGCCAATGCCCGAGTGATTTGTAGTTAGGTCGCCGATAATTTTGAATCCCCGTTTGTGGGCCTCATCAATCAGAGCGCTTAGAGCCTTGTTGCCGCCAAGCAAAGGGTCGACTTGAGAGAAAGAGCTGGCGTCGTAGCGGTGGTTGCTTCGACCCGGAAAAATCGGCGTCAAATAAATCAGTGTCACACCGAGCATTTTTAGGTGGTCAAGGTGTTCGATGATGCCGAAAAGGTCACCGCCAAAGAATTGCTCAGATGTGCCGGGGCCGCTGCCAATAACTTCATCGCCCCACTGAGCCGAGATTGCCCAGTCGGGCAACTTGTGTTTTTCGGCCGCAGCTGAGCGTGCGAAACGGTCAGGAAAAATCTGATACATCACCGAGCCGGCAGACCAAGCTGGGGCCGATGAGAACGTGTTGATTCTAAAGTCATTGATATCTGGCTGACTCAGGCTGTGAAGCCCCAAAGTGTTTACCCAAACCACTTCGCCCGACTTCAAGTTGATGGCAAAGCGATAGTTCATCTTTGGGTTGTGCATGGTGATGGTCTGCTCATAAACCGACCAGCCACCGCCTTGCGCAACAACCTTAGCTGGAGCCGAAGGAAAAGCTTCGCCGCTCTCGCTAAAACGAACAATCACGCTTTCAACCTCGCCCAACGCTTCGTGAACACGAAGGCGAACCTTGACTTTGTCTAGCAGCTTGGGGGTTGGGTTCGAGACATAAAAGGCCGAACCGTCGTGGTGAGGCCTGAGCTCAAGTGGAACGTGTTTGAAGGCGGACACTAACCCTTCACCGCTCCACCGGTTAGACCAGAAATGATGTGCTTCTGCAGATATAGGAACAAGCCCATGATCGGAATCGCGGCCAGCACAGCACCTGCAGTAAACAACGACCAGTTCTTTGAATAAGGGTCAGAAATGAATGCCTGCAGACCCACTGCCAGGGTTTGGCTTTGAGGCTTAGTCAACACAATAGAGGCTAGAACGAAGTCGCTGGTGGTGCCGATGTAGCTCAGCAACACGTTCACGGCCAAAATTGGAGCTACCAGCGGAATAATGATTCCGTAATAAATCTGGGTGTGAGTAGCTCCGTCAAGCTTGGCCGCTTCATCGATTTCTTGAGGAACGGTGTTAAAGAATCCATACATCAGGTAAGTTCCTGTTCCCAGCGAACCACCCATGTAGACCATGATCAAGCCCAGCGAACTGTCGAGACCCAACACCGGAAAAACCCGGCCCACAGCAGACAGAATCGTGTAGATACCTACCAGACCTAGAATCGACGGATACATCTGGATCAACAGCAAGCTCAATAGACCGCCGCGGCGACCCTTGAAGCGCAGCCGAGAGAATGCATAGGCAGCTAGCGCGCTCAAAAACACCGAACCAATCGATGTGGTCAAACCTATGATGATGGTGTTGATGTACCAGAGGTCAAACGGGTTATCGGAATAAACCATGCCTGCGGCACCACTTGAATCGGCAGTAACACGCAACATGGTTTTTCCAGAAAAGTCGAGCAATGCCCAATAGTTGTCAAAAGTCACGTTCGAGAAAAGCGCGCTGGTATTTTGAATGTCTGCCGAACCTATCATTGAGGTCGACAAAATGTAAAGAATCGGAAAGACCGCGTACAAGATTAGGAACAAACCGATAATGTGACGCCATCCGGTGCTTAAGAACCAGCGCAGCGGCGTGGTCGCGCGTTTAGTTGGAATCAGTGAGTAGTCAGTAGTTGCGGTCATGATTAGTTCATCTCCTCTAAGGCCTTGGTGCGGCGGAAGCTGATGAGAGAAATGCCGCCCACCACGATAAAGATCAAGATTGAGAAGGCGCTCGCCATGCCATAGTCGCGACCCTTGCCGGCCGAGAACGCAATCTTATAAACAAATGTGATGAGAATGTCGGTTCCGCCGGCATCATATTTGGCGTTAATTTCTTCGGGCAGCGTGGGGCCACCAGTCGTCAAAAGGTAAATCAGCGTGAAGTTATTGAAGTTGTATGCAAACGAACTGATCAGCAACGGTGCCAAAGATACCAAAAGCAAAGGCAACTTAATTAGTCTGAACGACTGCCAAGGCGAGGCGCCATCGATGGTTGCTGATTCGGTTAGTTCAGACGGAATCGCTTGCAGTGCACCCGTGGTGATTAGGAACATGTAAGGGAAGCCCAGCCAGAGGTTTACTAAGAGCACAGCCAGTTTGGCCCAGTTAGCATCTTCGAGCCAGGGAATCATCATATGAATGTCGCCGGTCGGCAGGTGCTGAGTGATCTTGAGGCCACCCAAAATGGTGGTGTTGATAAAACCGTGGTCGGTGTTAAACAGACCACGCCACACATAAGCCGACAAGAAGCCTGGGAACGCATAAGGCAAGATCATGAACGAACGGTATAACTTCTTGCCGCGCAGCTTTTCGTAGTCAAAGAGCAGTGCAATTGCTAGACCCAGCACGAATGTGGTCAACACCGATGAAATCGCAAAGACGAACGTCCAGGTCAAGACGCGACCGAGTGGTCGCAATAGTTCGGGGTCTGTGAAGATGCTAATAAAGTTCTTTAGCCCAACGTTCACCTGCCAACCGGTAGAAATCGATTCTTTCTTTAGATTGCCGTTGATGTGAAAAAAGCCATCGGTGCTTGGCTTGAACACAGCGCCGTCAGATTGACGGGTTAGAGTTTGGGCTTTTTCGTCCCAGACCATGGTCAAGTTGTAGGGAACAGCGTTTTGAAGGTCATTCGCCATCAAAAACTGCCCAAAACGTTTGTTTGGGTCAAGCAAAATGTGAAAGTTGCTCAACTTATCTTGCTCTGCACCAGACAGTTTGGTTGGGTCTTTAACTAATGTGTAACCCTTGGCTGCGATGGCGTCGAACTGCATCGAAGCAGTCACATCATTTGGAGTATTGCTCAATGTGAAATCTGTAGGCTGCAGTTGACGCAAGTTCTCACTCGGCCCGCCGACAAGCACATTTGGTGCAGGTGTATCAGTTGGGCTAGCAAGAGGTGTGTTGGCCTGCGTCATTAAGAAGGCATATTGACCGTTCGAATCATTTTTGACAACCTGCACGTCATAAAAATCTGCGTTGTAGGTCGGCGAAGTCGGGTCTGCGTTAGAGGCAGGTTCATTGTTGCCGTCAACGATTGATGATAGCGCCTGGTTGAAATCACCATTGTTGGCGCTTCCGTAGTTTGTAAAGGCTGTGGTTGTGCTCAAGAAGAGCACATAAACCTGAAATGCAAGCAAAAAAAGCACGCCCGGTGCAAGGTATTTTGCCGGCAAACCAGCGGGGCGAAGATATAGCCAGTTCACAATCACGAGAACGGCGAGCAAAACGACCAAGGCTATCCATTGGTTTTGAGCCAAAAGAACGAACGCAACCGAAACAGCTACTGCGTCGATAAGTGCCAGAAAAATAATTTTGATTATTGTGCCACGAAGACTCGGAACACCGCCGCTGTAAAGCTTCTTGATGCTCTTCTGTTTCTCTTTTGACATTGGAATCGTCATTGGGGTTTCAGTTGTCTTTTTTGCCATTGCCGGGCCCTTCAATTTGCTACTTCAACCTACCAAAAGTTGAGGTTGTTTGAATCTAAAAGTCTTGACAATAAGTTGCGGAGCCCCAAATTTCTTGGAGCCCCGCAACTTTTTGTCTATCGATACTGCTTATTAGCCGATTGTTCCGGCGATCTTGGTAACCATTGCAGCCCAGTCGCTAGGTGCGTTTGAAGACGGACCAGTTACCGAGTTGAGAAGCTTGCCCTCAACTGCGCCCCAGTCACTCCAAACCTTGTCCATTGCGGCAATGTTAGGCATTGCCATCGCGCCAACACCTGCAGCTGCGAAACCAGCTAGGTCTTTGTGCGAGGCGGTCTTGCGGTTTGCAACGATGTTTGCAGGCTGCTTGTTGAAGTTGGTCAAGTAGTAAGCACCGGCCACTGGGCCAGCAACATAGTTGAGCAACTTGGTAACAGCAACGCTGTTTGCATCTGCGTCGACCTGACGAGTCTCAAAGAAGCCACGCTCACCAAGGAACGGTGTTGATGCGCCCTTTGGACCAGCTGGGAACTTCTCGATAACGAATCCGGTACCGAACTTTAGGCCCTTGGTGCAACCGGTGGTGCCTTTTTCGATTGCAGTAAGGTTCCATGGGCCTGTTACTAGATACTTGACTTTGCCAAGAACGAAGTTACAGATGGCGTTGTCTGAAGACTTGCCAAAGTAGGCGCTGCCCTTGGTTTTCAAGAAGTTAGCAAACGCGGTACCGTTAGAGCCACCCATGCCAAGTGTCGAGTTCCATACACCCTTTGTTGAGGTGAACACTGGGGCACCGAATCCGGTCTGAACTGGGTAGAAGTGGTATGGGTCGTTACCGCTTGAATAAGGAATATTTAGCTCGCCGTTTGCGATTGCATTCCAGGTTGCTGGGTGAGTCTTAGCAAGTTTCACGTTTCTAAAGAACGCAATGTTCTCTAGCCAGCCTGGCGCACCATAAAGCTTGTTGCTGCCGTTTGAGTTAATGGTGAACGCTGAAAGTGAAGATGCAGCCAAACCGTTCTTGACTGCAGGGGCAAGTGTTACAGGCTTTAGAACGCCTGAGTTAACTAGGTTGCCTGTCCAGTCGTGAGGAGCGGCTGCCAAAATGTCGGGACCGTTGCCATTGTTTACAGCGGTTTTTAGAATGTCGCGAACCTTGCCAAAGTCTTTACCAACGATGGTGATGGTGACGCCGTTGTCTGCGCCCCATTTTTGAATGAGGTTCTGAATAACGGTCTTTGCACCGGTGTCTGCCCAGATGGTGATCGCATTTGAGCTTGCATTGGCAGGAGTGCCAATTGCAAACATCGAGGCGACTACAGCACCTGCAACTACGGCCGCAATGCCGCGTTTGCTGATCTTCATTTGTAACCTTTCGAACTACGTAATCGATGAAGGACTTGCAATCAAGTCAATACAAGTCAATACCTAGAAAATACCTTTTGACCTTGCTTGGTCAAGTTGAAAAGCCCCGATTCGATAACGGTATTATCACGGTTCAAAACAGCCCTTTGTTTTAGCGGATTTTGGGTTTTTTGTGCAAACGCTTGCATAAAATTTTCGTGAAACAAAGCTAATTTCACCAACAAAAAGTCATAAGTTAAGTGCATGTCAAAAATCACCGCAGACTCAAAAATCTTGCATCACGCAATCGCCGACGCTAAGTGGTGGCGCACCGCGGTGATCTATCAGATTTACCCGCGAAGCTTTGCTGACGGCAACGGCGACGGCATGGGCGACCTCATTGGCGTCACCAGCCGCCTTGACTCACTAGCCGAACTTGGCATTGACGCGATTTGGTTTTCACCTTTCTTCAAATCGCCGCAAAAAGATGCGGGATACGATGTGAGCGATTACCGGCAAATTGACCCTCTCTTTGGCACCAATGACGACTTGGATGCTTTGATTGCGCGCGCAACGCAGCTCGGAATCAAGATCATCGTCGACCTTGTGCCAAACCACACCAGCGATCAGCACGAGTGGTTCAAGGCCGCAGTGGCCGCAGGCCCCGGCAGCCCAGAGCGTGAGTATTACATTTTTCGAGACGGCAAAGGCAAAAACGGTGAACTGCCACCAAACAACTGGAACTCTATTTTTGGTGGCCCAGCGTGGACGCGCCTGATAGGCCCAGGCGGCAAACCTGAGCAGTGGTATCTGCACATGTTCGATTCAACCCAACCAGACCTAGAGTGGAACAACCCGGTGGTCGCCGAAGAGTTTGAAAACATCTTGCGCTTCTGGTTCGACAAAGGTGTTGCAGGCTTCAGAGTTGACGTTGCGCACGGCATGGTCAAGCGCGATGGCCTCCCTGACCACAAAGAACACGACAAAGACGGCAAGCCAACGCCACACCTCGGCCTGACCCCAGAGCAAAGCGAAGAACGGGTTCCCTATTGGGTGCAGCCGGGCGTGCACGAGTTCATCCGTCGTTTTAGAAAAGTTGCCGACGAATATGAAGACCGAGCGCTCTGTGCCGAAGCCTCAGTTAGCCCGCTAAACCGTTTGAAGTTGTGGGTGCGACCTGATGAATATCACCAGACTTTCAACTTTGACTACCTTGAAACCAAGTTTGAGTCAGCTGCGCTAAAGAACATCGTTACTGAGTCGCTCGTCGAATTTGGTTCGGTCGGCGCCGGTTCAACCTGGGTGCTTTCAAACCACGACCAGGTTCGCCACGCCACCCGCTATGGCTACGACCACGGCAAGGTGCCGAAGCAAGGCGATGGCATCGGCCCCGATTACCCTCAGCCTGACGAAGCCTTGGGGCTTCGCAAAGCTCAAGCTGCCACCGCCTTTATGCTGGGCCTGCCCGGCTCTGCCTACATTTATCAGGGCGAAGAGCTCGGCTTGCCTGAGCACACCACCCTTGAAAGCAAATATCGCGAAGACCCAACTTTCTTTAGAACCAAAGGCGAACGTGTTGGGCGTGACGGCTGTCGGGTTCCACTGCCTTGGGAATCTGCAGTGAATGCCTCGAACGGCTTCAGTGCAACCGGTCTGGGTTGGTTGCCTCAGCCCGAGAGCTACCACCGCTATGCGCGCGATGTTCAGCGCGGTGTGGCGGGTTCAACGCTTGAGCTCTACAAGCGCCTCATTGCGGTTCGCAAAGAGTTCAACCTTGGCGCCGGCGAATTTAGCTGGCATGACTCGCTAACCAGCGAAACCGTTTTGGCGTATAGCAACAACGGCGTTCTGGTGGTCACCAACTTTGGCCCTGACCCGTTAGCGTTGCCCAAGGGTGAGATTTTGGCAACAAGTCAACACGACCTTTGGGTTGCCGACCTGCTCGAGGCAAACCAGACAGTTTGGCTAAAACAATAGTTTTGGTGCCCCAATATTGAAGTTATGCCCAAGTTTGATGTAACCACTGCCCCTCGCCACGAGGCCAAAGTTGGCAATCAGTGGTGGCGATCTGGTGTGATTTATCAGATCTACCCCCGTTCATTTGCTGACGCTAACGGCGATGGCATTGGCGATTTGGCTGGCATTCGCTCACGTTTGGGTTCTTTGGCAGCACTAGGTGTTGACGCGGTTTGGCTTTCGCCGTTTTATCGTTCGCCACAAAAAGATGCCGGATACGACGTAAGCGATTACTGCGACGTTGACCCGCTCTTTGGCACACTTGACGACTTTGACGCAATGCTCACCGCGGCCCACAGCTTAGGGCTAAAAGTGCTTATCGACCTCGTGCCGAATCACACAAGCGACCAGCACAAGTGGTTTCAGGCTGCTCTGACCGGCGGCTTGGTCGAAGTCGGCGGCGCAAAACTGGCAGCTCGTGATTTGTATCACTTCAAACCTGGCCGCGGAGTCGCGGGCGAACTACCCCCGAACAACTGGCTGTCTTTGTTTGGCGGGCCGGCGTGGAGCCGCATCCGTGATGAAAATGGCGAGCCAGGCGACTGGTATCTTCACCTTTTTGACTCATCGCAACCAGATTTGAACTGGGCGAACCCAGCCGTGCAGGCAGCCTTCGAAGAGATTTTGCACTTTTGGCTTGACCGCGGTGTTGACGGTTTTCGAGTTGACCAACCGCACGCAATGGCTAAAGCCGCTGGCCTGCCTGACCACCCCGATGTTGAACGCGCCGGTGCTGGTTTCATCGAGGGCGAAGCTGCCCCGCCGATGTGGTTTCAGCCAGAGGTTCACCCGATCTTTCGTCGCTGGCGCGCGATTTTAGAGAGCTACCCCGGCGAGCGCGCAATGTGCGGCGAGGCCTATGTTTTGCCGCTTTCGCTCATGGCCCAATGGGTTCGCCCCGATGAGTTCAATCAGACTTTCAACTTTCGCTTTTTAGATAGCGAATGGAACGCCGCAACACTGTTTGCCAACATCAATGAGTCTTTCGAGGCTTTCGATGCAGTTGGCGCGCCAAGCACTTGGGTGTTGAACAACCACGACGTGATTCGTCACGCTTCGCGTTTTGGCGGCAACTATGGGCGAGCAACCGCAAGCGACGGCATTGGCCCTAACTCGCCCCAGCCGAACGCAGCAACCGGCCTTCGCAAAGCCCGCGGTGCAACCATGTTTATGCTCGGGCTACCTGGCGCGTCTTACATCTATCAGGGCGAAGAGCTCGGCCTGCCAGAGCACACCACTTTGGCCGAAGTGTTTCGGCAAGACCCAACTTTCGCTCGCACCGGCGGCGAACGCGTTGGTCGCGACGGATGCCGCGTGCCGTTGCCATGGGAGGCCGGCGCCGGCGACGCGAACGGCTTCAACCAAACCGGTGAGGCTTGGTTGCCGCAGCCCGAGATTTATCGCGCTTATTCACGCGATCAACAGGATGGCGTTGCCGGCTCAACCCTTGAGCTCTATAAGCAAGCGCTACACCTGCGGCGCAACCTTCGCCTTGGCGAGGGTTCGTTCGCGTGGCTGCCTGAGTTCACTCGCGATGAGGTTTTGGGCTACCGCAACGGCGACGTTCTTGTGATTCACAACTTTGGCAATGCCCAGGTGACCCTGCCGGCTGGCGAGGTTGTGCTGAGCAGTCTGCTCGGAATGCAGACTGGCCACAGTCTTGCCCCCGACCAGACGGTTTGGCTAAAGCTGCACACTTAGACACTGCGCCCTGCGCCCTGCCCACTTCAGGGCGAAACTTCTCTGAGTAAGCTGAAGTTAGCTAGGCATTTTGGCTTAGCCAGCTAGGCAATTTTAGAAAGGCGCCAAATGTCATCGAATGTTCGCACAAGGTCTTTAATTGCTTCGTCGCTAGTTGGGT
>CAISOV010000005.1 GCA_903887175.1 uncultured Micrococcales bacterium | reverse complement strand
GGTTGGCATGGTCTATGTCGCTTCGCACACTTTTCACATGGGAAATCAACCTGAAGCAATTCTTGAAGCAGCTTCTGGCCGTGTTGGCATCGTTCACATCAGCGACACGATGGATCACACCGCCAGTCACGGGCTGCGTTACATAACCAACCCTCCGGGCAATGCCGTGCGTGTTCACCAGCACCTGCGCGTTGGCGCCGGCGATGTTGATTTCTCACGCCTATTTTCGGCGCTCAAGGCAAATGGCTTTCTTGATGACCAAAACAGCGTTATTTGTTCAAGCGTTTTTGCCGAGAACGACACTAACCACGACACGGCTGTCTATCAACTCGATGCAATCAAAAAACTGATTGCGAGCGCAAGCTAGTGGAGTATCGCAACTTTGGAAACACCGACTGGAAAGTCAGTGAGATCGCTTTTGGCGGCTGGCAAATTGGCGGCACATGGGGCGACGTTGATGATGAAGAGTCGATTTCAACGCTTTTGCACTCTTATGAATCAGGCATCAACTTTGTTGACACCGCCGAGCTTTATGGCTCGGGGCGAAGCGAGACCGTAATCGGTGAGTCGCTACGCCGTTGGAAGGGTAACAAAATTTATGTCGCCACGAAGGTTCAACCACTGCGATGGCCAAACCCAGACGACGATGCTCCTCTGATGCGTGGGCGTTACCCAGAGTGGTACCTTCGCGAAAGTGTTGACATTGCTTTGGCTCGCCTCGGAGTTGAGCGTCTCGACCTGCTGCAACTTCACTGTTGGGCGCCAGACCTATTGAACTCACTTGATTGGCTTGAGACGCTGATCGCACTGCGCCTTGAAGGCAAGGTTGACCGAATCGGAGTATCGATTCGCGACTATCGCCCTGACGAAGGCATCGATTTAGCAAAGCTCGAGCTTGTCACCTCGGTGCAAGTAATCTTCAATATGTTCGAACAGCGCCCTGCTCTAGCGGGCGGGCTGTTTGATGCCTGCGCAGTTTCTGGCACAGCAGGTATCGCAAGAGTGCCACTCGACTCGGGCTCGCTTTCTGGTGCGTGGACCCCAGAAACCTATGGCACGTGGGAGGTCGGTTCTGTGCCTCACGAACTATTTAGGAACGAAAGATTTGGCGAGACTCTTGCTAAGGCCGAAGCTCTAAAAGCGCTCGTGGCTCCCTACTATGGCTCACTCGCTGAGGCTGCAATGCGCTATTCATTGAGCTCTGCACAGGTTTCGACAGTGATTCCTGGAATGCGAAATCCTAGAAACGTTGACCGCAATGTTGCCTATTCAGATGGCCAACCCTTTGCGACCGAGCTTCTCGAAAAGATTCGTGAGTTCAACTGGCCTAGAAACTATTACAAGTGATCGATTTTGCTGCGGTTCGTGCTGAGCTTTTAGCCCCCCATGAAATTGATTCACGACTGGCAGAGCGTTCGCTTGTCTATGTTCCGGTCGGGTCCCTCGAGTACCACCAAGAACACCTGCCCATCGGGCTCGATGCTCTCAACGCTCACGGGGTTTGCCTTGCGGCAGCCGAAGCCCACGGTGGCGTAGTTTTGCCGCCATTGTTTTATGGCACAGGTGGTGGTCACATGGGTTACACCTGGACGATCATGGCCGAAGACGCAACTGCTATTCGACTTTTACTTGAACTAACACTTAAAAAGCTCGAGCACCAGGGTGTTGAAATGGCTGTAATTTTCACCGGACACTTTGCCGACGAACAGCTTGAGCTGATGCAGCGCGTCGCTGCCGATTGGAACCTCTCGGGATCAAAGCTCAAAGCGATTTTTGCGTCTGTGAACATGCCGTTGCCTAAACACTTGCCGGCGCCCGATCATGCCGGCATCTTTGAAACCACTCTGCTATCAAACTTTTGGCCCGAGACAATTCATTTAGAGCAGCTGCCGCCGCTAGACGAGCATCCTCGCGATGATCCAGATGACAACCAGTATGGTTTGCACCGACACAACGTCGGCAACCCGCTGCGGGGTATTTTTGGCGCTGACCCTAGGGGCATCGACATGAGCGATCGCCAAGATCTGCTCGTTGCGCTTGTTACTGAACTTGCGAAACTAACTAATTAGCTTTCTAACTGCGTCACGATTCACGCTAGAGCGCAGCTCTGCTTTTCAGTTTGCTGGGTAGAACTTAATCGGTTGAAACGAGAAACCGCGCACTAGCTGTTTTGCCCAGCGCTGTGGAAAGCCCACGATGCGAATTTCGTCGCCCTGGGCGATAAGTTCTTCAACCGCCACTTTTGCCAGCAGGCGAGCCAAAGGCTCACCCATGCAGGCGTGGATGCCATCGCCGAATGAGATTATTTTGCTGGCCTTT
>CAISOV010000004.1 GCA_903887175.1 uncultured Micrococcales bacterium | reverse complement strand
TTGCCCGAAGAGCGCGCCGGCAGCGCAAAGTTCGATGGCCTGTTCCAGATTCCCACCCTTGATGAGTTTCTTACGGCCGATTTTGCAATCGCTGGGCGCACTCTGATTTTAGAGATTAAGTTTGCTTGGCTATTCAAGAGCGCAGGCCTCGATTCTGGAGCACTGCTGGCCGAGGCTTTGTTGGCGAGCGATTGGCGCGAGCGCGGCCTGAAACTGATCATTGAGACTTTTGACTACGAAGTTTTGCAAGACATAAAGTCGCGCATGGCTGCTGCCGGCCCACTTGATGGCTTGTCATTTGTTTTGCTCACCGAGCAGTGGCGCCTCGACAAAATTTTGGCCGAAGAAACCCTGGTCGAGTACTTGGGCAGATGTGCGACTGATTTTGATGGAATCAGTTTTGATCACAACATGTTGAGCGAACCAGCAGCGCCGGGCAGCTCGGCCCAGTTTGGGGTTACCAATAACTTGGTCGCCCAAGCCCGTGATTTTGGGTTGCAAGTTTTTACCTGGACAGCCCGTGCCGAGTCAGCTCAATATTCGGTTGAAGAATATTTTCAACACTTCGTTGACTTAAATGTCGATGGAGTTTTTGTTGATCAGCCAGACCTGTTTATCAACTATTTGCGCGATTCTGGGCTGGTTCAGTGAAGCGCGCTCAATTGCACTGTCGCCCGCTTAGCCTAAGATTTCTAAAGTTATGAATGAGCTCGAGTTTTTGTTTGATGATGTCGCCGTTTCGCCAAAAGGCGCAGCTGGCGCCAATCTGCTTGAGGGGTTGAACCCGCAGCAACGTGCAGCGGTCGAATATCGTGGCCCGGCGCTGCTCATTGTGGCCGGCGCTGGCTCGGGCAAAACTCGAGTCTTGACGCATCGCATCGCGCACCTCTTGGCTAACAAAGAGGCTTGGCCAAGCCAAATCTTGGCCATCACATTCACTAACAAAGCTGCTGCCGAAATGCGTGAGCGGGTGAACCACCTGCTGGGTGAAGGTGCCGAAGGAATGTGGATCAAAACTTTTCACTCGGCCTGTGTCGCGATTTTGCGACGAGAGAGTGAGCGTTTAGGCCACAACTCGAACTTCACGATTTATGACTCTGGTGACAGCCGAGCGATTTTGAAACGACTAATTCGCGACATGGGCGGTGACATTCACAAACTGACCCCGGCCGGCGTTGCGGCAATCATTTCAAACGCCAAGAACGAGCTAGCCGATGCCGAGAGTTTTGCCAGATCAGCAGACATGGCCGACCCGGTGCAGCGCATGCTGGTCGAAATCTTTGACCGTTACCAGCGCGAACTGCGACGCAATAACGCTTTTGATTTTGACGACTTAATCAGCGAAACAGTTCACCTTTTTCGAAATTTTCCTGAGGTTGCAGCCAACTATCAGCGCAAGTTTCGCCACATTTTGGTTGACGAATATCAAGACACCAACCACGCACAATATGCGCTGATTCGTGAGTTCACTCGCGAGCTCGAGCCAGACCACGCCCATGTTGACCCGCGCACCGGCGCCATTCAAGGCCCGGCTTCACTCACTGTGGTGGGTGACAGCGACCAGTCGATTTATGCGTTTCGCGGCGCTGACATTCGCAATATTTCTGAGTTCGAAAAAGACTTTGTTGGGGCCACCACGATTTTGCTCGAGCAGAACTATCGCTCGACTCAAAACATTTTGTCGGCAGCAAACGCGGTTATCGGCAACAACTTTGATCGGCCAAATAAGAACCTGTGGACCGACTCGGGAACGGGCGATTTAATCGTTGGCTACACCGGTTTTTCGGCGCACGACGAAGCCCAATTTATTTCTGACGAAATATCGCGCCTGCACCGCGACGGCACCGACTATCGCGACATTGCGGTTTTTTATCGCACCAACTCGCAAACCCGTGCTCTTGAAGAAATTTTTATTCGTTCAGCGCTGCCTTATCGGGTGGTTGGCGGCACCAAGTTTTATGAGCGCCAAGAAATCAAAGATGCCTTCGGTTATCTAGTTGCAGTTTCAAATAACTTAGATGACCTTGCCACCCGCCGAATCTTGAACGTGCCAAAACGCGGCATCGGCGATGTTTCTGAAACTCAACTTGCTAATTACGCAAGCCTGAATGGCTTGTCGGTGCGTCAAGCGCTAGCTTCGGCTGCTCAAATCGGTTTCGGGGCAAAAGTTGCTGGCGCCATGCAAAGCCTGGGCGATTTGCTCGACGAACTTGAACTACTGGCTGCCGACACTGCAGTGGATGTAGTGGTAAAAACAATGCTTGCCAAATCGGGGTATCTCGAGTTCTTGCGCAACAGCCGCGACCCGCAAGATGAGGCTCGCGTTGAGAACCTTGAAGAACTCGTGTCAGTGGCCCGCGAATTCATGCGAAACAACCCAGAGGGTCGTCTGCCAGATTTCTTAAACGAGGTTGCGCTGGTTGCTGCGGCTGACGACATCGATGACGAATCGGGCTCAGTATCACTTATGACGTTGCACACAGCCAAGGGCCTTGAATACGAAGCCGTGTTTTTGACCGGCATCGAAGAGGGCTTGCTGCCACACCGCATGTCATTTATTCAACCTGGCGGGCTAAGCGAAGAACGTCGACTCTTTTATGTGGGCATCACTCGCGCCCGTCAAAAGCTGTTCTTGAGCCTGGCCATGAACCGCACAACTTTTGGCGAAACCGAGTCGGCCACACCTTCGCGTTTCTTGCAAGAGATTCCAGCAAACCTAATCGAATGGCGTGAGTCAGGTGCTGGCCGAGCAATGAGCAACAGCCGCTATCGCAACTCAATAGCTGACAGCCAAGACTTCGGCTCGGTCTCAGGCGGTTCAGGTTATGCCGGCACCCCATCGAAGCCAAAAACCGCTTGGGCGGGGGCAATTTCGTCGGTTCGAAACAACGAGGGTTTGCAACTTGAAGTTGGCGACAAAGTTGAGCACGCAGACTTTGGCCACGGCACAGTGTTAGCAACCGCTGGCACTGGCCCAAAACAGACAGCCGAAATTCGATTTAGCGGTGTCGGTGTCAAGCGCCTGCTAGTAAAAGTTGCGCCAATCACCAAACTCGACGAGTAGCATTCGGGCCGAAGGGCATCCGCTCATATATTGCTCAGCAGAACCCCAGCATTTCGCCCTTTGCAGCTAGCAAAAAAGGCTAGGCTTTAACGCGTTGTTGTTTAATCGTTACCAAATTTCTTGAACGGAAAAACAGTGGATTTATTTGAATACCAGGCTCGCGATTTGTTTGAAGCCTATGGTGTGCCAGTTCTTCAAGGCCTAATCGCCGACACCCCAGACGAAGCCGAAGCTGCAGCTGCCAAAATTGGCGGCGTTGTAGTTGTTAAGGCTCAGGTTCAGGTTGGTGGCCGCGGCAAGGCTGGCGGTGTCAAGGTTGCAAAGACTGTCGCCGAGGCCCGCGCTCACGCCGAGAACATTCTTGGTCTCGACATCAAGGGTCATATCGTAAAGCGCGTGATGATTGCTCAGGGCGCGTCAATCGCTTCGGAGTTCTATTTCTCAATCTTGCTAGACCGCTCAAACCGCACATTCTTGGCGCTTTGCAGCGTCGAGGGTGGCATGGAGATCGAGCAGCTTGCAGTCGAGCGCCCAGAAGCGCTGGCCAAGGTTGCAGTTGACGCTATCGAAGGCATCGACCTAAACAAGGCTCTTGCAATCGCAAAAGCTGGTGGCTTCAACGATGAACTAGCTGCCAAGGTTGCGCCTGTTTTCGTTAGCCTCTGGAGCGTATTCAAGAAAGAAGACGCCACCCTGGTTGAGGTCAACCCGTTGGTTCTTGACGAGAGCGGCAAAATTCTTGCTCTTGACGGCAAAGTCACCTATGACGACAACGCTGAGTTTCGTCACACCGAGCGCGAGCACGTTTCAATCGCCAAAGTTGACCCACTTGAGGCAAAGGCTAAAGCCCTTGACCTTAACTATGTAAAACTTGACGGCTCAGTTGGCGTTATCGGCAACGGTGCAGGTTTGGTTATGTCGACTCTCGACGTCGTGGCTTATGCCGGTGAAAAGCACGGCGGCGTTAAGCCTGCAAACTTCTTAGACATTGGTGGCGGTGCTTCGGCTGAGGTCATGGCCAACGGCCTTGACGTTATCTTGGGCGACGAGCAGGTCAAGAGCGTTTTCGTAAACGTCTTCGGCGGCATCACCGCTTGTGACGCTGTTGCCAACGGCATCGTCGGTGCGTTGAACTCGCTAGGCGACTCTGCATCAAAGCCTCTAGTTGTGCGCCTCGACGGCAACAACGTGGTTGAAGGTCGCCGCATTTTGGCTGAATACAACCACCCACTTGTCACTGTTGTTGAAACCATGGATGAAGCCGCCGACAAGGCTGCCGAGCTAGCTAACCGCTAAGCAAGAGAGATTACACAAAATGGCTATTTTTCTAGACGAGAACTCAAAAATCATCGTTCAGGGCATGACCGGCGCTGAAGGCATGAAGCACACCACTCGCATGCTTAAGGGTGGCTCAAACATCGTTGGTGGCGTGAACCCGCGCAAGGCTGGCGAAACCGTCAACGTTGAGGGCAAAGACTTGCCAGTGTTTGGCACCGTTGCTGAGGCTATGGCTGCAACCGGCGCAAACGTTTCGGTGATTTTCGTTCCACCGGCATTTGCTAAATCAGCACTAATTGAAGCTATCGACGCTGAGATTCCATTGGCTGTTGCTATCACCGAGGGAATTCCAGTGCACGACAGTGCTGAGGCTTGGCAATACAACTTGAACCACGGTTCAAAGACTCGCCTAATCGGCCCAAACTGCCCAGGCATCATCAGCCCGGGCAAGTCAAACGCTGGCATTACGCCTTGGGACATCGCCGGTTTCGGCCCAATCGGCCTAGTTTCAAAGTCGGGCACCCTGACCTACCAGATGATGTTTGAACTTCGCGACATCGGCATTTCAACCGCTATCGGCATCGGTGGCGACCCAGTTATCGGCACAACCCACATCGACGCTCTAGCTGCTTTCGAAGCAGACCCAGAGACCAAGGCAATTGTCTTGATCGGTGAAATCGGTGGCGACTCAGAAGAGAAGGCAGCGGCTTATATTGCGGCAAACGTCACCAAGCCGGTTGTTGCTTATGTTGCAGGCTTCACCGCCCCTGAGGGCAAGACCATGGGTCACGCAGGCGCAATCGTTTCTGGTTCAGCAGGCACCGCCCAAGCTAAGAAAGAAGCTTTCGAAGCTGCTGGCGTCAAGGTCGGCAAGACCCCGAGCGAAACCGCAAAGCTAATGCGTGAGGTTTACGCAGCGCTATAAAACTAGGCGCCCTAAAGAGTGGCGCAATGTTCAAAGCAAATTAAATGGTTGCCGGCGTTAGTCTTAACTGCGTCGGCAGCCATTTTTTATTTAGCAAGGGGTCCTTTTGAAACGCAGACTCACTTTTGTGGTGGCCGCGGTGCAGGCACTTCTGTTAATTGCTGTTGGGCTGGGCATCACGTTGGCGCCGCTGACGATTAGTTGGCTGATCGAAAACGACGCCTCGACCCCTTGGTCAGTTAGCTATCAAGCTTCGGTTGATGTTTGGTTGGCTGCCCACGGTGTGCCGATTCTTTTTGCCGCCAGCAAGTTTGCCTCGCTTTCGGTGCCGGCTTTCACATTTAGCTTTTTGCCTATGGGCTTTGCCGCATTTATTGCGCTGGCAGCATTTCGGCTGGGTCGGCAGCTGGCTTATGCCCAAGTTCTTTGGCCTGGCTGGCTGGGTGCCACCGGCGCCTATGCCTTGGTAACAGCGGGTCTTGCATCATCGGCTGGCAATTCGGCGGTTGCAGCCGACGCCTGGCTTTCACTGGTGTTGCCGCCAGCTTTCTTTTTTGTCTTTCTGATTGTTGGTTCGCTCACCGCGCCAATGATTGGCGCCACTGCAGCTGACATCTCGCGCGAAAGGGCGCGAATCGAAATTTGGGTTGACCAGTTGCGTGAACGTCTTGGCTTTGGTTTTCGGGCCATTCTGTTGCCAGCACTTCGCGCTGGCACAGGCATTGTGTTGATTATGCTTTTAGTTTCAGCACTGGCACTTTCGATTTTGTTTGCTCTTAACTGGATCCAAATCACTCAACTTTATGAGAGCCTGCAGGTTAGTTTCTTGGGTGGCCTGTTGGTTACCGTTGGTCAACTGGCAACGCTGCCCAACCTGGTGATCTTTGGTGCAAGCTGGCTGACCGGTGTCGGGTTTTCAATCGGCGAGGGGTCGCACGTGAGCCCGCTCGGCACAGAGCTTGGCCCGATTCCTGTTGTGCCGATGTTTGGGGCGCTGCCGGTTGGTCAGCTCGGGTTCGGAATGGTGGCTTTGATTGTTCCGCTGTTGGCAGCCTTCATCGCAACTATTTTGGTCAGAGGGCACCTTGCTGAAGCTCGCTTTCAGTTCGCTTTTGCTTGGTCGGCAGCTTTTTCAGTGGGTTTGACGATTGCTGCGGTGGCAGCTGTTGAAATGGCGTTGCTCGGCGCGATAGCTTCGGGCTCAGCGGGCCCTGGTCGTTTGCACGAGGTTGGCGTGAACCCATTGATGCTCGGGCTGGTGACTTTTGTTGAGGTTGCGGTGGTGTCTGTTCTCACGGCTTTCTATAGCGCCAAGCCCGATGCGCCAGATCAAGAGCTAATTAGCCGGGTTCGTCGCCCTAACTTCTAGCCGGCCCTGCGGGGCGCTCGGTGCCAGCCCGATAAACTTATAGCGTGCTGTCGGTCGTCGTCTTAATTTCTGGTTCAGGTTCAAATCTGAAAGCCCTGCTTGAGGCAGCCGATAACCCGCTTAACGGCATTCGTATTTTGGCTGTTGGCGCTGACAACCCGGCATCTGGTCTTGAGCACGCCGAGCTTTTTAACGTGCCGACTTTCGTGGTCGCGCCGCAGAACTTTGACAGCCGCGAAGCTTGGTCAAAAGTGTTGCTCGAGAATGTCAAGTTTTATAACCCTGACCTTGTGGTTTTGGCTGGGTTTATGCGCATCTTGCCAGCCAGTTTTGTGTCGGCGCTCAGCCCTAATTTGATCAACACTCATCCGAGCCTCTTGCCCGCGTTCCCTGGCGCTCACGCGGTGCGCGATGCGTTGGCTGCCGGCGCCACTGTTACGGGGGTTACCGTTCACGTGGTTGACCAAGGTGTTGACACTGGGCCTCGCATTGCGCAGGTTTCTGTTGCGGTGCTCGAGGGCGACAGCGAATTCGAGCTTCATGAGCGCATTAAGACTGTCGAACGTCAACTGTTGATTTCAGTGGTGCGTGACATCGCTGCTGGCAACCTGAACCTTGCCAATCTTGACCCTTTAAACCAAAACCATTTGGCTCAGCCTGCAGCCAAGAATTTTCACTAAGGATTCCCCGTGGCCGCACACAATGACTACACACCTGCCGACTACCGTCACTTCGACAAGGTTGCCGTTAAACGCGCCTTGATTTCGGTGAGCGACAAGACCGGTCTGCTCGAACTTGCTAAGGCCCTAAGTGATGCTGGTGTGCAACTGGTTTCAACCGGTTCAACGGCTAAGACGATTGCTGATGCGGGCATGGCGGTTACTGAGGTAGCTGCGGTCACTGGTTTCGCTGAGGCGCTTGATGGCCGGGTAAAAACTTTGCACCCAAAGATTCACGGCGGTCTTTTGGCTGACATGCGTTTGGTGCAACACGAAAACCAACTGGCCGATTTAGGCATTGAGCCTTTTCAGCTTGTGGTGGTGAACTTGTATCCGTTTGTTCAAACTGTGCAGTCGGGCGCTAAGGGCGACGCTGTGGTTGAGCAGATCGACATTGGCGGCCCAGCCATGGTGCGTGCCAGCGCGAAAAACCATGCGAACGTTGCCATCGTGGTTGACCCAGGCAACTATGGTGAGGTGATTCAGGCTGTTCAATCTGGCGGCACGACGCTAGCTCAACGTCGCAAGTTTGCATTTGAGGCGTTTTCGCACACCGCGGCTTATGACACTGCTGTGGCTAAATGGTTTGCTTCAGAACTAGAAACCGCATGGATGTCTGCTGCTGGGCAAAGCTCGGCTGATGAGACCAAGAATCCGGGTTTCGATTCGAAGTTTGTGGTTGAAGCCGATTTGGCTCAGGTGCTGCGTTACGGCGAGAACTCACACCAGGCTGCGGCGCTTTACAAAGTTGTCGGCGATGGGGCGGTGTCTGGCATTGCTCAGGCTCGGGTTTTGCATGGCAAAGAGATGTCTTATAACAACTATGTTGACGCCGATGCCGCTGTGCGCGCCGCCTACGACTTTATTGAGCCGGCGGTTGCAATCATCAAGCATGCGAACCCTTGTGGCATAGCGGTGGGCAGTGAGGCCAGTGGCGATGCCATAGCCGATGCTCACGAACGCGCCCACATGTGCGATCCGATTTCAGCTTTTGGCGGCGTGATTGCAGCCAACCGCCGAGTGACTCTCAAAATGGCACGAACGGTTGCCGAGATTTTCACTGAGGTGATTGTTGCTCCGAGCTATGAGATCGAAGCTTTGCAGCTGCTGATGTCTAAAAAGAACTTGCGCGTGCTTGAGTTGCCGGTTAATTTTTCGCGTGAGTCTTTAGAGTTCAAACAGATCAGCGGCGGCCTATTGGTTCAACAGCCTGATGAGTTCAGTGGTTTCAATACAAACTCGTGGAAGCTAGTGGCGGGTGCGCCGGCCTCGCCTGAGGTGTTTGCTGATTTGCAGTTCGCTTGGCGTGCTTGCCGCGCGGTCAAGTCGAATGGAATCTTGTTGGCTCGTGACCTGGCCTCGGTAGGCGTGGGAATGGGTCAAGTGAACCGCGTTGACTCTTGCAAGCTCGCAGTTGATCGCGCTGCTTCGCGTTCGCGCGGTGCGTCAGCCGCAAGTGACGCGTTTTTTCCGTTTGCCGACGGCCTGCAAATCTTGCTCGACTCGGGTGTGGTGGCAGTTGTGCAACCAGGTGGTTCGGTTCGCGACCCCGAGGTTATTGCTGCTGCTCAGGCTAAAAACGTCACAATGTATTTCACCGGTGAGCGTCACTTCTTTCACTAAAGTGTTCGACACGCCCGACCTTAACCAGTTGTCTATCTCGATTTGACTTTGTCGTTATAACCCCGTAACTTATTACCTGTTGCCCAAAGCGCGAGTGAGGCTGAAAAGCCTCCCCGAATCAAGCGCAACCAATCAAAAAACCAGGCCGGTGGCTCTTGTTAGTTGCCGACACTTGTGATTATGATTGTCTTTCTTGAACTTTGAAAAAAGTTTCAAATCTAACGGAATGTTGATTTGACTTGATTCAACTTTTCAGGTAAGTTAGAGAAGTTGCTCTGCGGGTCAGCCTAAAAACTGGTTTGTAGATGCATCCGATCTTTGAGAACTCAACAGCGTGCACAATGTCGATGCCATAAAACATCGAGACAGATTTATCTGAGCTCGAAAAATATATATGGTTAGACAGATTGTCAGACAATCTGATTTAGTCAGATCAAATTGATGGCGCCATTTTCCGGCGCTTCCAAAAAAACTTCAGCCAGCTTGCTGGTTGAAAACATTTTTTACGGAGAGTTTGATCCTGGCTCAGGACGAACGCTGGCGGCGTGCTTAACACATGCAAGTCGAACGATGAAGCAGAGCTTGCTCTGTGGATTAGTGGCGAACGGGTGAGTAACACGTGAGCAATCTGCCCTTGACTCTGGGATAACTGCGGGAAACTGTAGCTAATACCGGATACCACGCCTTGGGGCATCCCGGGGCGTTGAAAGAATTTTGGTCAAGGATGAGCTCGCGGCCTATCAGCTAGTTGGTGAGGTAATGGCTCACCAAGGCGACGACGGGTAGCCGGCCTGAGAGGGTGACCGGCCACACTGGAACTGAGACACGGTCCAGACTCCTACGGGAGGCAGCAGTGGGGAATATTGCACAATGGGCGAAAGCCTGATGCAGCAACGCCGCGTGAGGGATGAAGGCCTTCGGGTTGTAAACCTCTTTTAGCAGGGAAGAAGCGAAAGTGACGGTACCTGCAGAAAAAGCACCGGCTAACTACGTGCCAGCAGCCGCGGTAATACGTAGGGTGCAAGCGTTGTCCGGAATTATTGGGCGTAAAGAGCTCGTAGGTCGTTAATTACGTCGGGTGTGAAAATCTGGGGCTCAACCCCAGACCTGCATTCGATACGAGCGAGCGAGAGTTTGGTAGGGGAGACTGGAATTCCTGGTGTAGCGGTGGAATGCGCAGATATCAGGAGGAACACCAATGGCGAAGGCAGGTCTCTGGGCCAATACTGACACTGAGGAGCGAAAGCG
>CAISOV010000003.1 GCA_903887175.1 uncultured Micrococcales bacterium | reverse complement strand
CCATCAGCTAGTGCAACTGCTAGCGCTTCAGCTTCATCGAGCAAAGTAACAAAAACCGGTGACGTTTATCAGGGTGGCGACCAGTGGGGCGACTACGCCCAGGTAACAGTCACCAAAGTGAATGGCGTGGTGACCGATGTCACATTGCCGCAGTCTTATGCCACCTCGCAGTGGCAGAGTGCCTACCCGATTTTGGCACAGTCGGCAGTTGCATCAAACGGTGCAGCCGTGGCCAACCTTTCGGGAGCCACCTATGCATCAAACGCTTTCAACGGAGCCTTAGCTTCGGCAATGTCTAAGTTCTAAGCCACGACAATCATGGCCGGCACAACCCGCGAGTTTTTTCACCATGAAACCTGCATGGGAACAGTGTTTAGATTCGGCGGGCAAACTCCGTTTGACCCAGCTAAAACAAAACAGCTTGTGATGACCGCTTGTGAAATCTTGCACGAAGCTGATCGAACTTTTAGCCTTTATAAACCTGAAAGCCCACTCAGTCGCTTGGCTCGTGGTGAAGCGGCGGTCAAAGACCTGCCGCCTGTGGTCTCAGAAATTTGGGATTCCTGCGAAGCCTGGGAATCAATCACCGACGGCTGGTTCAGCGCATTCACTCCAGAACACACGTTTGACCCTTCGGGCATAGTGAAAACTTGGGCTGCACGTGCCGCAGCAAATTACTTAGTTGAAAACGGTTTGCACGATCTGACGGTAAACGCCGGCGGTGATGTTTGGATATCTGACGATGCCACAGGCGTTGACGATTGGCGGGTTGGGCTTCACAAGCCAGTTTCAATAGGTTCGGCCGAAGCTGGTGCTCTAACAGTCATAGACCTAAAAGACACCGTGTTTCGCGCCGTAGCAACCAGTGGCTCAGCTGAGCGCGGCCTGCACATTTGGAACCCAAAAGCGCCAGAGCGTGCAGCAGCTGACGAACTAGTGCAGGTGAGCATCGTGGCGCGTGACCTTGTGACAGCCGATGTTTGGGCAACTGCCGCGTTTGCCATGGGCAGTCGAGCAATCGGCATTTTAGATCGATACAACCAAGCCCACCCAGACCAGTCGGTTCAAGCTTTTGCGATTGCTAAAAGTGACGAACCGAATTCAGACGAACTGATTTTTGCTGCGACCGAGGGTTTTAGCGAACTTTTTGCCCGCTAAAGGTTCTGCCAAAGCGAAGGTGCTGGCTCTTTGCCTTTTGGCATAGCCGTCGTGGCAGCCCAGTCACTAACCCATTGAGGCAGCTCTGGCCTTGGCCAGGGCCAACCGAAACCACCCAAGCCGTCTGGGCCAGCCTGGGCAACCTGCTCAGTAGTCAAAATTCCGCGCGACTTTTTTAGAAACCTGATTCGTATAACAGATTTTGCATACATCTCGCCGTCGACCACAAATCGTTGCTCGATATAGAAAGCCAAGTCATCCCATCCGATGATTTTTGATTCAAGGTCAAACTTTTGCCAGAGCTCTAGCGACTTGCGGTAGGTAATGGTGGTGGCAACCACCACGGGGTACCAACCAAGTTTCTTATATGTCTTCCAGGCTCCAGACCGGTGCATCAGGTCAAGTCGACCCAAGTCTTGAATCGATAAAAACTTGCCATTGTTCATGTGAGCAAAGGTGTCTAAATCGCTCGGCCAAACTCTAAAAGAGCGACGTGACACTTCGTTAAGTGTCAGCGGGCTGCGACTGCGCCAACTTAACATCGCCCAAAGCAGGCGCAACCACAAGTTCATCTAAAGGGGTCTACCAAATCACAACGCGGTCAGCAGGGTCAAGCCACATGGCGTCACTCGGCTGAACGTTAAAAGCGCTATAGAACGCGTCGACGTTTCTAACAATCTGGTTCACTCTGAATTCTGCAGGCGAATGCGGGTCTGTGGTCAATCGCTGAATTGCCAATGCGTCGCGACTCTTGTAACGCCAAGCCCGCGAATAAGACAAGAAGAATCGCTGAGCACCGGTCAAGCCGTCAATCACAGGCGACTCGCTATTGCCGAGTGACATTAGGTATGCCCGATATGCAATTCCAACGCCACCAAGGTCACCGATGTTTTCACCAATGGTGAAAGCGCCGTTAACTTTGTGCTCGTCATCGAGTTGCACTGGCGACAGCGCGTTGTACTGGTCAATCAACTTGCCGGTGCGCTTTTCAAAAGCCGCGCGGTCAGCGTCGGTCCACCAGCTTTCTAGTTTGCCGTCACCGTCATATTTAGAACCTTGGTCGTCAAAACCGTGCCCGATCTCGTGGCCGATGACCGCGCCGATCGCACCAAAGTTGGTTGCAGCATCAGCGCCCAGTTGAAAGAACGGATGCTGCAAGATTGCGGCCGGGAACACAATTTGGTTGAAGCCGGGGTTGTAGTAAGCGTTCACGGTTTGCGGCGTCATGAACCATTCGTCGCGATCAATCGGGCGACCGATTTTGCCTAGCTCACGGTGAAGCACATATTCTGAAACCCGACGAACGTTGCCGCAAAGGTCACTCGCATCGATTTCAAGAGCCGAATAATCGCGCCACTTTTTTGGGTAACCAATCTGAGTATCAAACTTGTCGAGCTTGATCAGAGCCTTAGTTTTGGTCTCTGGTGACATCCATTCCAAATTCGTAATACTTTGGCGATAAGCCTCGATCAGCCAT
>CAISOV010000002.1 GCA_903887175.1 uncultured Micrococcales bacterium | reverse complement strand
TATGGCTCAAGTTGTCGATAGTTATAGGCTTTTCAGGTGAATGAAATTGCGCTGCCAACGCTTCGTGCCAACCGCGTTGGTTCGAGTCGCGAAGACCTGCGCATTCACAACCTTTCACTCATTTTGAATCTGGTTCACAAAAATGTCAGCCTCTCAAGATCAGATCTAGCGTCTCAAACTCGACTCAACCGCTCAACCATCAGCGATCTGGTTTTAGAACTAACAGAGCGCGGATTACTGATTGAAACTGAACGCCCCCAAGCAACCGGCGTAGGGCGACCAAGTCACATGGTTTCTGTCAGCAACCGAGTAGTGGCAATAGCAGTTGAGATTTCGACCTATGCGGTGCGAGTAGCCGCGGTTGGTTTAGCGGGCCAAGTCATAGACCGCCGAAGGGCAATCACGGGTCTGCTGCCCGAGCCTGCAAAAGTAGTTGAAATCATTGCTGAACTAGTTGCATCAATCAGAGCGTCGCTCGACAAAAAATCGTTGATCGCAGGCATTGGCGTCTCTGTGCCTGGGCAAGTCAATGAGCAAACCGGAACACTGCGCCTAGTAACAATGCTCGGCTGGGGTGAGGTTGAGTTGGCTTCAATGATCAGCGCAAAAACCGGGCTGCCCGTTTCGCTCGGCAACGACGGAACCATCTCTTGTGTGGCCGAACGTGACTTTGGCGCTGGCAAAGGTTTCAACGACATTGTCTACATTTTTGGTGGAGCCGGCGGCATCGGCGGTGGCGTGATCGTTGGTGGGCAAATGCTTCGAGGCACATCAGGTTTCGCGGGCGAATTAGGGCACATGCGAATTTCAGACTCGAAAAGCGAAGACAGCGCTGGCCTGCCAGGAACACTCGAAGCTCTTCTTAGACGCGAAGATCTGCTCGACGCTTTGCACCTAGACGACGCAGACGATGATGAACTAACAAAGGCCGTTCTGAAATCAAAGTCGCCCCGTGTTCGAAAACTCATCGAACGACAGATTGACCTGCTGGGCATCGCGATTGCAAACTGCGTAAACATTTTTAACCCCGAAGTAGTTTTGCTCGCCGGCTTTCTCAGCTCGCTGTTCGACGCCGACGACTACCGGCTATTAGCAAAGGCACGAGCGGGTGGCCTGGCTGGGGCTCGTGAGCGCGTGGTAGTTCGCAAAGCTGAATTGGGCGCAAACTTAGTTCTAGTAGGTGCGGCCGAAATTGCTTTTGCTGGCCTGCTAGCAGACCCCGCAGGTTTCGACCTGCGCTCACCTAAACCCGCCAAATAGACAGCCTCTGCAAGGAGCCAAATGCCAGACTCAATCACTGCCGGGCTGCCTCTGCTGCGCAATGCCTCGGGCGAAAGCGCGCTCTGCCTGGTAACCGGTGCCACCGGATACATCGGTGGGCGGTTGATTAGCGAGTTGTTGCAACACGGATACCGCGTTCGTGTCTTCGCCCGAAACGCTGCCAGACTCAGCGAGCATTCCTGGATCTCGCAGGTTGAGGTGGTCGAGGGTGACGCCACCGACAGCAAGGCACTTGCCAAAGCTCTAAAAGGTGTTGACGTTGCTTATTACCTTTTGCACTCGCTCATGAGTGCAGGCGACTTTGAATCTCAAGAAAGCTCAATGGCCACCGAGTTTGCCAAGTTGGCCAAAACCGCCAAAGTGCGTCGCATGGTTTATTTGGGTGGAATGATCGACCAGCGCACAACCGAAAAACTTTCGCCGCACATGCACTCGCGCCAAGAAACCGGAGAGATTCTGCGAGACAGCGGGGTGCCCACCATCGAGTTGCGCGCTGGCGTGGTGATTGGCTCTGGCTCGGCCTCTTTCGAAATGCTGCGTTACCTCACCGAACGCCTGCCGATCATGACCACCCCGCGCTGGGTAGAAACCCGCATTCAGCCAATCGCCATTCGCGACGTGCTGCGTTACCTGGTTGGCGCAGCAGCTTTGCCTGCAGAAGTTTCAGGTGACTTTGACATTGGTGGCCCCGAAGTTTTCACCTACCGAAAAATGATGTTGCAATATGCCGAGTCTGCTGGGCTTCGCAAACGCATCATCATTCCACTGCCTTTTCTAACCCCAAATCTTTCAAGCGGATGGGTGGGGCTAGTCACACCGGTTCCGTTCACTTTGGCCAAACGATTGGTAGCCAGCCTCAAGAATGAAGTTGTGGCGCGCGACGATAGCATCCGCGCTTTAATAGCCGACCCGGTCGGTGGGCTAACTCCATTCAAACGCGCAGTTCAATTGGCGCTCAAGAAAATCAAAGAGGCGAACGTAGAAACCTCTTGGTCGAGTGCGTCTTTGCCCGGCGCGCCATCTGACCCGCTGCCTACCGACCCGAACTGGGCTGGTGGTTCGCTCTACACCGACGTGCGCACCCTTGAAACTGCCGACACCCCCGAAGTTGTTTGGGCGCGAGTCGAAGCCATCGGCGGCGAACACGGCTATTCAACCGCAAGCTGGGCTTGGCAACTAAGAGGCGTGCTAGACAAAATGGTCGGCGGCGTGGGTCTTCGCCGCGGCAGACGTGACCCAGACCACCTAATCGAGGGCGACGCCTTAGACTTTTGGCGCGTCGAAGCCATCGCGCGCGGCAAGCTATTGCGATTGCGTGCCGAAATGAAAATGCCTGGTTTGGCCTGGCTCGAATGGCGACTTGAGCCACTCGAAGGTGGCGGCACGCGAGTTATTCAGCGCGCCATCTATGCGCCGCGCGGCCTACTCGGCCACGCCTACTGGTGGTCGGTTTGGCCGATGCACGGTTTTGTTTTTCCGTCTATGGCAAAAAACGCGGCGTTCGGCAAACGCTAATTTTGACTTAAGTTAGTTGGCTTTGCAGCTGTACAAAACTGGATTTTGATCGCCACCAAAGAAGTTAGCTATGCCATTTGAAGCATCATTTGAAACACTTGAGGCGCCAAGGTAATCAACGGTTTGGCAGTTTTCTGAAACCCAGCTATCAATCTGTGAGCTGGTGGTTTCGAGATTCTGGCTGTTCGCATTCGTGCCAGGACCCATGCCACCGCCCATGCCTCCACTGGCACCGAGAACATATTTGAGCTGCCCCGAAGAAACCATTTTTTTGAAAGCGGGCAAAGTTGGGGTCGCATCTGTGCCACTAAAACCGCCGATTGGCAGCACACTCAAATCAGTGCCGGTTACATAAGGAGCCGCAGCCAAACCACCAAACATGGCCACTTGGTATTTGCTAGTTGCAGCGTTGGTTTTCAAGAAAGTTACAAGACTCGTGTTGACATCGCTGGCTGGGTTACCGCCCACCTTGCCACCACCTTTTGGGCCGAAGCCAGGCATGCCCGCGGGGCCACCTTGGCCACCGAAGCCAGGCATGCCAGCGGGGCCGCCTTGACCGCCAGCGCCCGGCATGCCTGCAGGGCCACCAACGCCGCCGCCCATCGCCGACTCTGCGCCGGCCGCTGGGTTAATTGAACTCGGGTGGTTCATTGCATCAGAAGCCCACACCGCTGGGGTTAGCAGCAGGGCGGCTGCGGTCAGCGCTGCCGACATGCGCACGAACTTTGAAGATTTTAGAACAAAAAAGGCAATAGCAATCAAAACCACAAAGGCCTGAACAAACGAAACCCAACCGAAATAGTCCCAGAAGCGCCCTGCGATAAAAAACGCAGTGCTCGAAGCAGATGTGACAAGAGCAATCTGACCCCAAGCCAACCGCACCCTATGCGCTTCAGCCACAGCAAGACCGACCAGCGCCGCAACGGGAATCGCCAGCGCGCTCGTATAAAACTGGTGCATGCCAGCCACAGCCGAGAACATGACCGCAAACGTCAAGAACCAAGTGGCTAAGGTTGCAAGCACGACACGACTCGTCTTTGTGAACCAAAGCACGACAACCGCAACCAAAGCTGTCGGCAACAACCACGCGATTTGGCCCGATAGCTGATCGTTGAAGAATCTGAACGCAGAAGGGTCACCCGCAAAAGGTGGGGTGAAGGTCTGATAGCTAGAGCCAGCCGATTCAGCCGTTGCGCCGAACCTGCCCAGACCGTTGTAGCCAAAGATCATCTCGAACGGGTTGTTGTGATAGGTGCCGCCAATAAATGGTCGACTTGAAGCTGGCACCAACCAAACCACCAGCGGCCAGATGATTGATGCTGAAACCGAGATGCTGCCGGCAATCGCGAGATCAACAAGCTTGACGACAAAGGTTTTGCTCCTGAATTGCTTTTTGCTTAGAAGCAGCCAGCCAACAATCAGAGCCGGCCAAACTGCCCAAGCCTCGAGCATATAAAAGTTGAAACCCAGCGCAACATAAAGCCCGGCAAAAATTAGGTGCTTGCGGCGACCGGTTTGAAGAGCTTTAGTGGTTGCTAACAGCGCAAGTGCCAGGGCTAGAACAAAAAAGCTTTGAGGTTGGTTGGCACGTGAAACAGCGACTAGCACTGGTGTTGTTGCTACAACAAACCCTGCAATCAACCCGGCGGTGTTACCCCCAAGTCGGCGAACCGCAAAAACTGTGATGATTGCAGCGGCAATGACTGCCATCGCATTTGGGGCGTCAACTGCCCAAGTCGAAAATCCAAAAATCTTTACAAAGATTGCGGGCACCCAATAGCTGCCGGGAATCTTGTCGAGAGTCACCGAGCCCGCTGGGTCGAACGCGCCGAAAAACCAGTTGCTGAAACTTAGACTCATCGACTTTGCGATGGCTGCGTAGTATTCGCTTCGGGCGCCTGAAGCCAGATTCCACAGCGAGTTAAAGCCCGCATATAAGGCCAACAAAGCAAGACCAATAGAAAACGGATTCAACCATTTTTGGCTTAGCGAATCTGCACGATGAGTTTCAACTGAATTAGACATGGCTAAATACTAGTGAGGGCAGCTTTTCAAATCTTGAAGCTGCGCTTAAAACCCGATTAAGACCGATAAATACGCACGCAATCTTCTGCTACGCGGCTCCACGAATAGTATTCGCGCGCAACCTGCTGCGCTTTTTGCACAAACTTTAGACGCTTGGCTGGCGACCACTCGGCGATTTCAACAATCTTGTTGGCCCAAGCCTGCCGATCACCTTCGGCAATCAAGAACCCGGTTTCGCCCTCGCGCACGGCGTCGACGATGCCGTCAACCGCGCTGGCCACAAGCACTGCTCCGACCGCCGAGGCTTCGATGGCTGTTAGACCAAAACCTTCAAAGTCGCGCCCGCTCAAAGTGATGTTTGGCATGATCACCGCAATAGCCCCGAGGCGAAGGGCCGCAAGTTCATCACCATAAATCGGGCCCAAAAACTCGACGCGCGGGTTGCCTTCGATAGCCTGCATCTCGCTGAGATCCCATGCGCTGCCTGCAACCTTAACATTTATGTCGCTTGGCAAAAGTGGCAGCACTTGACTGGTGAACCAGGCAAGACCCTTGCGCACTGCTAGACGCCCTACATAAAGCACGTATTCTGGCTTGGCGACTTGAGCCGACGAAACCTCTGGTTTAGCAAAAGTGCCAAGCGGCACAACCTTCACATTGCGATAACCGGCATTGGTGCAAAAACCGCCAGTTGGTGTCGAGTTAGCAATCACCGTGGTGCGGCGGCCTAACAGCACAGCACCCGACTTTAAATAGAAGTTATAAACCTTGGGCGCAAGCCCGGGCCTAATGCCAAAAGCAACGTCGGTGCCGTGAGCCGAAATCACCGATTGTGAGCGGGGCTTCAAGACGTTTGATATAAAAGCAAGCGGCCACATGGCCATGTCACCGATGTGAAAAATGTCTACATGTTTGCTGCTAAATATTGCAGCAACCGCTTTAAAAAAGAACCCCAGAAGCGCTTGCTTAGATGGCGTAGCCCCGCCCTCGCGCCCCGGCAAATAAACCGTTTGCAAAGCCACTCGCCGCTCAAGCTCGGTTGCCAGCTCAACTGAATAGGTCTCCATGCCACCTACCGCCGGAGGCCACTTGCGGGTGATAAAAACCACATTGAGCTGCTTGCTCGCGTTTAGCGTCATGAGGCAATTCTAGGCATGCCATAGCTGTTGACTTATGAGGTGCGACCTTAGACTTATTAGATGAGAAGCATTTCTGCAGAAATTTCGCGTTCATGGCTGCTGATTGCCGGCACCAAACCCGAAACTTTTAGCGCTGCCCAAGCCTCGCGCGCCGACCAAATAATTCTTGACATCGAAGACGCTGTCGACCCAAAGTTGAAACCGAAAGCCCGCGAAGACGTAGCTAACTGGCTAGAGGCCGGTGGCCAGGCTTGGGTTCGCATAAACGATGCAACTTCGCCTTTTTGGCGTGACGACCTAGACCGATTGCGTGGGTTGCCTGGTCTGCAGGGCGTGATGCTGGCCAAAGTCGAAGATGGCTCGCAGGTTGCAGAAAGCAACCTAATTCTCGGCGGCAACAGTCCAGTGATTGCTTTAGTTGAATCGGCTCTAGGAATCGAAGAGGCTCGCGCTATCGCCTCAGCTCCCGGTGCTTTTCGCCTTGCGTTTGGCAGTGGCGACTATCGACGAGACACCGGCACAAGTGTTGACAACATGGCTATGGCCTACCCACGTTCGCGTCTCGTCGTGGCAAGTCGCATTGGCAACTTGCCTGGCCCGATTGACGGCCCGACAGTTGGCCAAAACTACTCAATGCTTCGCGAGCAGTCTGAGGTTGCAGTTGCTCTGGGAATGACTGGCAAGCTCTGTCTGCAGACCGAACAAATTGCTGTCATTAATGAACAGATCAGCCCAACCTCTTCAGATGTTGCTTGGGCCAATGACTTTTTGGTTGACTTTGAGGCTGGCGGTCGAGTGGTTCGTGATGGCAGTGACCTGCCTCGCCTGGGCCGTGCCGAGAAGATTATGAAACTTGCTCGAGCCTTTGGTATTGAACCGCTCTAATCCTGCTTGTTCTGGGCTCGCCAAACTGTTAGCACGACTATCGACAGCCACGCTGTTTGAATAAACGACAGCAGTCGCTCAAGAACGCCTGTGATTGGCGACGTCGGGTCTGTCCAGGTGAATAAAAACCAAAACGAAATCACCGTGTAGATCACCGTTGCGATAATGCTTGCCAAGGGCCGCAGCAAAACATGCGCCCTTGGGTTTAAGCGCATTGAGAGCAGTGGCCAGGCTGAAAAAAGCACGAATGAAATGATTGCAAAAACTCGATGTTCGGTGCTGGCGCCAATGAGCGGAGTGGGAAAAATCGTGATGCCAAACATGCAAAGCCCACCAATAAAAATGGCTAATCGACCCGGCCAGGCTAAGGCCTTGGCATAAAGGCCGGTTACGAGTGAGAGCACGCCTCCGAGCACAAAGAACGCTGACATGATTAACAACACAGGTGACTGCGGCGAGGCTAGTTCGCTGATGGTTTGTCTGACACCGTCATAGCCGGGCCAGATGGCAGTGTGAATCGTGCTTGCGATGATGCCGGCGATGAGCCACCCAGCAACATTTTGAATGGGTCCGATGATTGCGGCAACTACAGCTGGGCGAGCAATTTTTGACATGAGTGAATACTAAAGCAAAATGACTTGACATAATACCCCCTAGGGGTATCATAAAGTCATGAGAGAAGATCTGAAGAAGCGCGCGATTCAACGTGCCAAGATTCTCGAAGGTCAAGTTCGCGGCCTACAGCGCGCGATTGAAGCCGAAGAATATTGCATGGACATCATCACGCAGTCTTTAGCTATTCAAAAATCATTGGGCTCGCTCAACAAGCTAATTGCCGAGAACCACCTGACCACGCATATTGAACACATGATGAAATCAGGCGACGCGAAGTTGGTTGCAAAAGCTCAAGAAGAAATGCTCAAGCTATTTGAGCTAACGAACAATAGGAGCTCAAAATGACCACCAAAATCGAACTAACCACCGTTGGCACCGAAGCAGCAAAAGGTTGCGGCGACAACTGCGGTTGCAACTCTGCAAAAGTTAAAGAAGTTGTCGCACCGCTAGCAAACGCTGGCTGCGGTTGCCAAAGTGGCAGTGCTTGCACCTGCGGCGAGAACTGCACTTGCGGCACCGGCTGCTGCTAATAAAAGCTAAACGAGTTTTTTAGGCAAGCGAAACGGTTCGGCCAACGCCGACCAAATTAGCTTGCGCCGCACCACAAAGATGATTGCAGCCAACACTAGATAAAGCGCGGCCAAGCCAAAGCGAATCTCGGGTTGGGGCAACACAAAAGTCACTGCAAAAAGGGTGAACAGCAGAACGGCTCCACGCGCGCCAAGTCTTAAACCAAGCAAGAGTGCAATGCCGAGTAGCGTTTGGCCTGCTGTGAGGGTGAACTCTTCGATTTGTCGAAGATCCATCGGCAACGCAGCGCCTTGCCCACCACCAACCACATAGGCGATTGGCAGTGAACCTGCCAAAACCGTCCACTGATTAACTTTCGAAGAAATCAAAATCGCCAAACCGACGTTCGCTCGACCACGAGCGGCAAAGATGATCGCTAAGGCAAACTCTGGGGCTTCAGACGCTATTGGCGCCAACCATTGAACTAATAAATAGTCATCGACGCCCAGGCTTTTGCCCGCCTCGATGAGGGCGTGGGCAAAGGGCTCGGCGCAAACCAAAATAATTGCAGCCGATATTGCCAAAACGATTGCTTCAAACAACAAACGCTTTGGCTTTGAAAGCGCGCCAATTCGTGCGGCAACACCTTCAAGCTCGGGCTCTTCGCGTTCGGCATGAGATTGTCGCCAAAGGTACGCAACGAAAATTGCAACCATAGCGATGCCCCACACCAGGTGAATATAGCCAGTTAGCGGTACCAAAAAAGCCAACAGCGAGGCAATCAACAAAAAACCAAGGTCGGTGCGCGCCTCGGGCTCGAGCGAAATTCCGAAAGTCGACCTAGGTTGCGAAACGATTGAGGCCACCGAAGTTCTGCGACGCCCCGCGGCTCGCACCGCTAAAAAACCAAATAAGGCAACAACGGGCCACCCGAAACCAAGCAAAAGACGGTTTGCTCCAGTGAGGTTTGCTGACGCATAGGCAGTCATCGAAGGGTCACTGCCGGCTGCATAAGCAAAATATATGCTCACGACATATTCGGGCAAAATGGTGACGATTGCCAAGATTCCAACGGTCAGCCCGCCCGAAAGGTCAAGCTCGGCCGCCTCGCCAACCCAACCCAACATAAAGGCTGAGGCCACAATGGCACCGCCAAAAAATAATGCTTCAAGCAAAGCATTGGCGTGAAGGTGGCCAAACAAAATAGTTAGTGCCGGTGCTGCAAATGCCAACGTTATGGCGAAAGGGCCAAAAAGTTTGAAGCCCAAAGAGTTCTGATTGCTCAAGAAACGCCCTTTCAAGCCAGAATGGTCACCTTTGACTTTTGGCGACACCTACAAACCTATACGAGAGGGGTTACGCCCCAAGAGGCTGTGAATAACTCGTCTTTTTTTAGCCAGATCAAGTTTTTGCCAGTGTTGAAAGCATTTGGGGCTGCCGTTGACGGTTCAACCGCAGCCGCATAGGTGTGCCCGCCATCTTCGGTGGGAAAAAATCCTGGAGTAAAAATCACCACGTGCTTGAAGCTCGCGTCTTGCCAAACATCGACCCCACGGCCGTCTGGCGCCAAAAGATAGGTGTGCGCATGGCCGACTTCATCGCGTTCTAAGTCGGTGAAGTCTTGATCGATGAAAACGTCTGGCAAACGAACACCGTCGCGCAGGTCGAATTGGGTGGCCAAAGTCGGCTCTTCGCCCGTTGGAATCTGCCGCTCGTTCACAGTGGTTCGAGTTTTTGCCTGGCTCTTGATGACAAGCTCGGTTGGGTCGACTTGCGAAAATTTGAAATACGGATGCCCGCCCACGGCATAAGGTGCATCGGCGTCAGTTCGGTTGATCGCGCTGTGGGTAACGATGAGACCGTTCTCGCCAAGTGCGTAGGTAACGGTAGTTTCAACGACGAAAGGGTAGGCCTGGCGAGCAAAAATCGTCGCGCCTAAAGTAACTGAATGAGGGGTGCGACTGATCAGCTCATAGGGGTAATCAAGCAGAAGGCCGTGGTTGGCATTTTGCTGACTAACGATGTTCAAGTTGAACTGCAGCTCTTGGCCTTGATAAACCCACTTGCCGCCATCGATTCGATTTGGCCAAGGCGACATTACTGCACCGGCGCAATATGGTGCAGGCTGGTCAGCAGCGAAACCTTGAACAATCTCGATTGAACCAACACTCATTTGGCGAAGTGAAGCGCCGACTTGAGCAATAGTTGCTCGCAATTCACCTAGAAGTGCGCTGGTGTAATGCAGCTCATGTTGTTGGCCGGTCGCTGAAGTCATGGATTCTAAATTACCACTGTTATAACGTTTGGTACTTATGCAAACGCTTGCGATTATTCTTACTAGATTAGAAGCGCAGGGCAAAACGATAGGGCACCGTGACTAACTTTAGAAAGCTTCAAAACCAACTTTCAGATGGTCGAGACATCTTTTATTTTGATGACGAAGCAAGCCAACTTGCAGCCGTGCGCAAGACTGATAGCCGCGAAAGTTCGATGCGCCCCCCAGTAGCTCAAATGCGTCTAGACTCAATGACCGGTGAATGGGTTTCGATTGCCTCGCACCGAAACGCCAGGGCTTTTCTGCCGCCGGCTCACATGTGCCCGCTTTGCCCGACAACCGAAACCAACTCCTCTGAAGTGCCAGACAACTTTGATGTAGCTGTTTTCGAAAACAAAAGCCCGTCATTTGGCCCGACCCTAGCTGATCAAGACGACCCCCAATATGCCGTCGTTGACAACTTGGCTTTAGGCAGTGTGCGTGATTCAATCGGCCGTTGCGAAGTCGTTGTTTTCAGCCCAGAACACCTCGGTTCGTTAAGTCAAATGTCAGTTTCACGCGTGCGCACCGTAATCGAAGCTTGGGCTGAACGAACAGTGGGTTTACAAAACCTGCCAGGTGTTCGACAAGTTTTTCCATTCGAAAACCGCGGCGAAGAAATCGGGGTGACTTTGCACCACCCTCACGGTCAGATTTATGCCTACCCATATGTGACGCCGCGCACCAACAAATTGTTGAACTCAATCAAGGCTTATGGCCCGAACCTCTTTGCAGACACCCTCGATTTTGAGCGTGACAGTGAGCGTGCACTAATTTCTGGCGAACATTTCACCGCCTATGTTCCGTTTGCAGCTCGTTGGCCAATCGAGATTCACCTGCTGCCCCACCGCCATGTGAACCACCTCGGTCAGCTCACCGATGATGAGCGCGATGAGCTTGCCGTGATTTACAGCGCGCTGCTGAAAGCAATCGACAAGATTTATGACACACCAACTCCATACATCTCGGCGTGGCATCAGGCACCGCTGGTCGACGGTGGTGAGAATGTGCGCTTGCAACTGCAGATCACATCACCACGCCGCGCAGCGGACAAACTCAAGTTCTTAGCAGGCTCAGAGTCGGCCATGGGCGCATTCATCGGAGATGTGACGCCCGAGGCAACCGCTGCGAGAATTAGAGAGGCCTTGTGATGACCAGCGATTTGACCGAAAACGCGGCACGGGCACATTTTGAAACCCTCTATGAATATCGACCAACTGGAGTGTGGTCGGCTCCTGGCCGCGTCAACCTAATTGGTGAACACACTGACTACAACGAAGGTTTTGTTTTGCCTTTCGCCATAAACCGACGCACCTTTGCTGCGGTGAGCCTTCGCCAAGACAACATCTGTCGAGTGGCTTCTAGTTTTGAACCCACCGTGCATCAAATCGAACTGGACGCAATTTCTCGCGATGCCGTGGGCGATTGGGCAGCGTATCCGTTTGGGGTGGCCTGGGCTTTGCAACAGGCAACCGCTGGCAACTTCACGGGCTTCGATATTTTTATTGATTCAGATGTTCCAGTTGGCGCAGGCCTGTCATCTTCAGCCGCCATCGAATGCGCCGTTGCGGTTGCGTTGAATGAACTCTGGTCGCTTGGCCTTGACCGTCGCGCGTTGGCGAGGGTTGGGCAGCACGCCGAAAATGCAATAGTTGGGGCACCAACCGGCATCATGGACCAATCAGCTTCGCTTCTGGGTGAAACTGATCACGGAGTTTTTCTTGACTGTCGAGACCTCGCCGCTCAAGTGGTTGAGCTTGGCTTTGCCAAAGAGGGGCTCGAGCTGCTGATCATTGACACCAAGGTGGCTCACCGTCATGCTGACGGGGGCTATGCCTCGCGCCGCGCCGCGTGTGAACTTGGTGCAGCCGCACTTGGCGTTGGTTCACTGCGCGAGCTAACGGCGCAAGACCTGCCGCGCGCCGCTGAGCTGCTCGATGCAACAACCTTTGCTCGGGTTCGACACGTTGTTACTGAGAACCAGCGCGTGCTAGACACGGTTGAGACTTTGCGAACACTCGGCCCGAGATTTATCGGTGAACTCATGCATGCCTCGCATGTGTCAATGCGTGATGACTTTGAGATCTCAGTTGATGAGCTCGACACGGCTGTTGAAACCGCCTTGAAACACGGTGCCATCGGTGCTCGCATGACAGGCGGTGGTTTCGGCGGAGCCGCAATAGCTTTGACTCCGGTGGCAAAAATCAGCGAAGTCACCCTCGCTGTTTTAGCCGAGTTTGAGGCGCTTCACTATACAAAGCCTGACATTTTTGTAGTTTCTGCTGCGCCAGGCGCAACTCGCGAGGAATAACTCGCTTTGGCAGCTGGGCTTGTGGCTTCGTTTGCCCTCTAGCTAACCGTTATGCCAGCTTCGGCCATCGTGGCGCAGGCCGCCACAGAAGACTCGTCGGCTACACCAGCGCAAAGCTCAGCCCGAACCGTGACCTTGAGGCCTGCGCGGTTGGCATCTAGCGCCGAGGCAAGAACGCAATAGTCAGTTGCAATGCCGCCAATTTCGACCTCAT
>CAISOV010000001.1 GCA_903887175.1 uncultured Micrococcales bacterium | reverse complement strand
CCGTGATGCTCGAACGTTAGTAGGTCATCGCCAGGAACAAAGTTTCGGTATTCATCAAAAACCGAATAGTTAGGCAAGTGGTGTTTTGCGTAGCTGCCAATGACCTCGCCGCCTAAGAGCACCGACGCCGTGTTTTGCGCAATCGACCACTCATGTTCACCAGCATCAGGGTCATTCGGCGTTACAGCTCGCGGGTGACCGATTACTACAGCCACCCCAGCCAGCCCAAAGTCGTGAATTCGCTTCGCCAAGCGTTCGGCAGCGGTGGCTGAATCGGCAAGAAATTCGGGCCGAGAGGCCAAATCTTCGATCGGATACCCGGTTAGCGACATTTCACCAAAAAGAACCAATTTCGCACCTTGGGCAGCAGCATCGCAAACAGCATCAAAAATCTGCTGAGAATTTGCCAAAATGTCACCAACAGTAGGGTTGATTTGGGCAAGTGCGAGACGAACGTTTGGCATAACCATTAGCCTAGTATCAGCAGAAGAAAGGCAGCCTCTGATGGACAAACAAACCGATTTCGTCTTGCGCACAATTGAAGAGCGTGGAGTCAAATTTATTCGTCTTTGGTTCACCGACGTTGCTGGCACACTTAAGTCAGTTGCGATTGCACCGGCCGAAGTCGAGGGCGCCTTTGCTGAGGGTCTTGGGTTCGACGGCTCTGCCATCGAAGGTCTTGCCAGAACCTACGAAGCTGACATGTTGGCTCAGCCAGACCCGAGCACTTTTCAGATTCTTCCTTGGCGCGGTGAAATCGACCCGACAGCTCGCATGTTCTGTGACATTCAAACTCCTGATGGTCTGCCAGCAGCTGCCGACCCTAGAAACGTGCTTCGTCGTGCATTGGCCAAGGCCAGTGACAAGGGCTTCTCGTTCTATATTCACCCTGAGATTGAGTTCTATCTTCTAAAGTCAGCCGAGTTCGGCCCTGAGGGACCAGTGCCGGTCGACAACGCTGGCTACTTCGACAACGTGCCAGGTGGCACCGCGCACGATTTCAGACGACGCGCTGTAACCATGCTCGAGCAGTTGGGCATTTCGGTTGAGTTTAGTCACCACGAAGGTGGCCCGGGCCAGAACGAGATCGACCTGCGATACGCAGACGCTCTCACCATGGCCGACAACATCATGACTTTTAGAACTGTGATCAAAGAGGTTGCAATTGAGCAAGGCGTTTATGCTACGTTCATGCCTAAGCCTTTCAGCGAACACCCTGGGTCAGGCATGCACACACACATGAGTTTGTTTGAGGGCGACACCAACGCGTTCTTTGATGCGGGTCAGCAATATCACCTGTCGAAAACTGCAAAGCATTTTATGGCCGGTCTATTGCGTCACGCTCCGGAAATTACTGCGGTGACCAACCAATATGTGAACTCTTACAAGCGACTTTGGGGCGGTGGCGAGGCTCCAAGTTTTGTTTGCTGGGGCCACAATAACCGCAGCGCGCTGCTTCGTGTTCCGCTATACAAGCCATCAAAAGGTCAGAGTTCGCGAATCGAATATCGCGCTATAGATAGTGCGGCGAACCCCTACTTGGCATATGCCCTTATTCTTGCAGCCGGCATGAAAGGCATCGAAGAAGAACTGCAGTTGCCTGCTGAAACCGAAGATAACGTTTGGGAGCTAACAGACCCCGAGCGTCGCGCAATGGGAATTCAGCCGCTGCCTCAAAGCCTTGATCACGCTATTCGCAAACTTGAAGAATCAGAACTTGCCGCCGAGGTTTTGGGCGAAGAAGTGTTTAGCTATGTTCTTGCTAATAAGCGCCGCGAGTGGAGCGAGTATCGCTCGCAGGTTACTGCCTACGAGCTCAAAAAGAACCTCGCAACTCTCTAGGAACCCCAATGGCCGACGCAAGGCAGGCTTCACTTTCAGAGCTAGCCAAGTATGGTTTCGCACAGCTCAGCACAACCATCGCTAAGCTAGACCAGTTAGTAAAAGCGGTTGGCGACCCTGGTCGAACTGCAATCACGCCCCTATCTCTAAGCGCAGACCCTGATCAGGCACTAAACGCTCTTCTTGATTTTGCGGAACGCGACAAAGCT